>NZ_JBFTMA010000924.1:0-1342 GCF_056396725.1 Bacillus sp. 05T31 | reverse complement strand
TGCCTTAATTCTTTTATGATTATAGTATTCTATATACTTTGCTAATTCTTGTTTGAAATGTGTTATACTTTCAAATTCTTTTCGATACAGAAATTCCGATTTCATGATACCGAAGAAATTTTCAATAACGGCATTGTCATAACAGTTTCCTTTACGAGACATACTTTGAGTTATGCCACACTTCGTAAGAGAATGACGGTATTGTTTCATTTGATAGTGCCAGCCTTGATCAGAGTGAATGAGGAGYTTATCCTGATCTGTTACACGTTCAAAAGCTTRATCTAACATKGTTGAAACAAGGGAATAGGTAGGTCTTGARCCAATGGTATAGGTGATAATTTCACCATTAAATAAATCCAATATTGGCGATAGATATAACTTCTCCCCAAATAACTTAAACTCCGTAATATCTGTAACCCACTTCTCATTTGGTTTTTCAGATTGGAAGTTGCGATTTAAAATATTCGGCGCAATTTTCCCAACTGTCCCTTTATAAGAGCGATATTTTTTTATACGAACCAGACATTTTAACCCTAATTCTTTCATAAGACGATACACCTTTTTATGATTTACTTTGTGCCCACGATTCATAAGTTCATCGCGAATACGACGATAGCCATAACACCCATCGTGTTCATCATAAATAGCTTGAATCAGTGCTTTTACCTCCGCATTTGGATCAGGACGATTGAACTGTTTTATCCAATAATAGTACGTACTACGCGGAATATTAGCGAGTTTAAGTAACTCCTTAACAGGAAATTCATGCCTTAACTCATAGATTRCTTCCGCTTTGTCTTGTTTTGTGATTTTTCCTTGTTTTGAACTAAGGCATTCAACTTTTTTAAATATGCATTTTCCATACGTAAACGTTCATTTTCCGCTTGTAAGGCTTCGATTGATCCTTCAACTACTGGTTTTATATTTTTATCTTTCATGGTTGGACGCCCCTTTTTCTTTGATTGTAGGGCATCCAATCCTCCTGTTTCATACGCTATTTTCCATTTCCGAAGTGTTTCATAAGACGGAATATTGAAAAGTGCCGCTGTTTCTCTGATAGATGTCCCGTGTTCATTCATATAATAAAGTACATCTAGTTTATACTGAGCTGAGTAGAATGTATAGCGCTTTTCAAAGGCCTTTTCACCTGAAKATTCATATCGTCTAATCCACTCGCGAAGTAAAACAGGAGTAACTCCTATAGATTTAGCAATTGTTTCTCCACTTTCTRAACCATCTAAATATCGTTTCACCGCTTGGATTTTTTCTTTTGAAGAAAATTTAGCCATAAAAAATGCACCTCCAATTGTTAGACCGTGTCTAACAATTGGGGTGCACTTCA
>NZ_JBFTMA010000923.1:0-1344 GCF_056396725.1 Bacillus sp. 05T31 | reverse complement strand
GAATTACAACTATTTGCTCAAGAGATTCAAAGTTTTTTATCTCCAAATACCTTACGGAATCTTGCTAGAGATGTTGGTTTCGTACAACGAACCAGTAAGTACCAAGCAAAAGATTTAGTCRCTTTATGTGTATGGGTGAGCCAAAATGTAGCTATGACTTCTTTAACTCAATTATCTAGCTGTTTAGAAGCATCAACAGCAGTACTTATYAGTCCTGAGGGACTGAATCAACGATTTAATAAGGCGGCCGTCCAACTTTTACAACACCTACTAGCCGAACTATTACGCAAAAAATTGACCTCATCTATGCCGATTTCTTCTCCATATACTTCTGTTTTCAAGCGTATTCGTATTTTAGATTCGACTGCATTTCAACTTCCAGATCCTTTTTCATCCGTTTATCCAGGTGCAGGGGGATGCAGCCATACAGCRGGAGTAAAGATTCAGCTTGAGTATGATTTATTAAGTGGACAGTTCCTTCATATTCATACRGGTCCAGGGAAACAACATGATCGAACCTACGGTTCCCTGTGTGTTCCAACTGTGACAGCGAATGATTTATGTATCCGAGATTTAGGGTATTTTCATTTGAAAGATCTTCAACACATACAAGATAAAAAGGCTTACTATATCTCTCGTATTAAATCMAATACACGTATTTATCAAAAAAATCYCACMCCTGATTATTTTCARGATGGAAGAATMAAGAAAGGTACAGAGTATATACAGATAGATATGGAGGYMTTAATGAACTCTCTYCAACCCGGACAAACMTRTGAAATATCCGAYGCYTATGTAGGAATGACTGATAAAGTACCAACYCGYGTGATTGTTCATCGRCTWACARAWGAACAACAACAAAAACGATTRCAAGATCAAGCTGTAAGAGAGAAAAAGAAAGGAATGAAGTATTCCCCTCGTAGTAAACGTCTCAGTGGTATCAATGTATATATGACAAACACCYCTACAGATAYTGTCCCGATGGRACAAGTACATGATTGGTACTCTTTACGTTGGCAAATCGAGATTWTATTTAAAACATGGAAATCATTCTTTCATATTCACCATTGTAAAAAGATAAAACGAGAAAGATTAGAATGCCATTTGTATGGGCAACTGATCGCCATTCTCCTCTGTTCTTCTACTATGTTTCAAATGCGTCAATTACTTCTTATGAAAAAGAAACGAGAGCTGAGTGAATATAAGGCCATATATATGATTAGAGATTATTTTTTTCTTATTTATCAAGCCATACAGAAAGACACCCAAGAATTATCAAAGATTCTCATTCGCCTGTTCAATCTCCTACAGCAAAACGGGCGAAAATCTCATCGATATGAGAAA
>NZ_JBFTMA010000922.1:0-1346 GCF_056396725.1 Bacillus sp. 05T31 | reverse complement strand
GTTTGTGAACTTAATGGATATCTCCAATTTTCAATATGTGAGCGATAAATTTTTATTTCCGCAGTTGTTCATCCATTATAAAGAAACGATTGTTATTTTTTTAGCTGCTTTTTTCATTTCATTATTTGTAGCATTTTGTATTGTTTATGTGATTATGAGTAGTTCACCTCGTATACAACATCGCATTAAATCATTTCTCATCTTCCTAGAATCCATTCCAGACATTCTTCTTATTTTAGGATCACAAATTTTAGTTATATGGTTTTTTAAACAAACAGGTTTTTTACCTTTTCAAATTGCGKCAATTGGAGGCGAGTCGATTAGAGGATTGCCRATATTTTGTTTGAGTATACCGACTACGATTMTGTTTGTAAAAATGTTAGTGCTTCGTTTCAAGTTGTATTACTTGTAATGCTTGTGATGCCAGTTATTGCACTGTATGTTGCGAAGGAAGTTCGTAAATTACAAACGGAAGAATTTATTGATGCCGCGCGCATATTAGGTGGATCGAGAAGACATATTGTTATAAARCATMTTTTYCCRCATCTCTATATGACGTTTATACTYGTATTTYTTCARCAGTTTACGCARACTCTTACTATTYTACTGCACTTAGGRTTACTGGAAGTGTTTTTTGGAGGAACTGTTAAGTTTTTAGGGCCGGTAGAAGAAATAGACTCTTACACACATGAATGGTCAGGTTTAATAGGAGTCTATTTTAGATCATTAACAGTGCATCCATGGATTCCTCTCGTTCCAATTACATTTTTTGGACTTACTATCTTTTCGGGAAATATGATTGTAAAAAGTATAGAAGAGGCGATGATGAAAGTTCGATTAGGGGGAGAGAGGAAGAAGGAAGTTGTAGAAGAAGAACAATCTGCTGTGCAGTCAAAAGAAGAGTTGTTTACGTTTAAACATACGATGTGAAAATAAAGAAGAAGCAAGCATAATCAATGCTTGCTTCTTTTTTTATTTTGTAGAAACTTCACCTTCAGCTTCTGTTTGCGGAATAAAGTATCCGATTATACCACCGATTATTGCTGGAACGATCCAGCCGATTCCTAAGTTATAAAAAGGAATTGTGTGTACGATATTAGCGATAAAACTTGGAATCATTCCCACATTATCAAGTGCATGAATACAGCTAATAAGGAATGCCGCGATCATCGCTCCGATATAGACAGAAGGTTTACGTTTCGTATATTTATCGATAAATGATACGAAAATTAAAATGATTGTAATTGGAT
Source organism: Bacillus sp. 05T31 (assembly GCF_056396725.1). Lineage (NCBI taxonomy): Bacteria > Bacillati > Bacillota > Bacilli > Caryophanales > Bacillaceae > Bacillus > Bacillus sp. 05T31. The sequence continues at coordinate 96 of NZ_JBFTMA010000922.1, read as the reverse complement.
ATAAAATAATTAATACGGGTAATGTAATTTTGATTAATAAACTTAATCCTAAGTTTGAAATAACGAAGCTAAAAATACAAACGTATAGTACAAGCT
>NZ_JBFTMA010000921.1:0-1349 GCF_056396725.1 Bacillus sp. 05T31 | reverse complement strand
TAATGGACCGATCGCCAGATATAAAACTGTTGTAAATACAATACCGAATACAGGATGAACTCGGCTTGCTAATGACTGTAAATCTTCTTTACCTGAAATCCCAAATGCTAATACACCTAGTAATGGTAAACCTACTCCTGTTACTAAAAATCCAGCGTTAGCAATCCATACATTCTCTCCTGCCGATTGACCAAGCATCGCTGGGAATATTAAATTTCCTGCTCCAAAAAATAGTGCAAATAACATTAATCCGATAACTACTATGAACGAAAACGGTACTTTATTCGCCATAATATAACCCCCATTCAAATTTCCTTATCTCATTTCCAATTTTAACTAATTGAATTTTCTGAATATTTAATTTAAGTATCAACTATTCTTGAACTCATTATAGTTTGTTATATAATATTTTGCAATACTATTTTCAAACTTTTCATTTATTTTATGAATATACATTTTTCAACATGGAAATCAGACTAAAAAACCAACATGGTCATCCATGTTGGTTTTACATTTACTATCATTAATTAAAATTTCGCCGCTACTTTCTTAACGTTATCTAAACCTTCTTCAACAATTTGCTGTGAACGATCTGGATATTGATTGTGTCCTTCAATTACAACTGTCTCTGGATTTGCAATTCCCCAGAATCCAAGTACGTTTGTAACGTAATTAACAGCCATTTCCATAGGAGCCATTTGTTCAGAAGAATAATCTGAACCACGAGCACCTAAWACAACTACTTTCTTATCACCAACTAAACCTTCTGGACCGTTCGCTGTATATTTAAACGTTTTTCCMGCTTGAGAAAGATATGAAATRTAMGTRATTAATGGTGCTGGTACTGTAAAGTTCCATAATGGGAATGCAAATACTACTTTWTCWGCTTCTAAAAAYTGRTTTAARTAYTTATCYACTGTAGCAACTGCCTTCTCTTCTTCAGCTGTTATCTCCATTCCTTGACTACGTTTATATCCACCTGAAATAGCGATATTTCCGTAATACGGAAGATCTAATGCGAATAAATCTAACTCCGTAATTTCTGTATTCGGATTTGCTTCCTTATAAGCACTTACAAATGTTTCATACATTTTTGAACTAATTGCTTGCTCCGCTGGACGATCGTTTGCTTTTACAAATAATACTTTTGACATTGTTTTATTCCCCTCTACTTTTGTATTTTCTTCTTTTTTACCAAACAATGAGCTAAATAATCCCATTTTCTTCACCTAAACTTTCTTATCATATTCATTATTCATCATCATAAAAATTCTTATTCTAATAAAAAGTTCCAATTGATACCTTAACCTAAGTAAATTAAAACTTTTTGTTATTTAATTACCTTATGT
>NZ_JBFTMA010000920.1:0-1351 GCF_056396725.1 Bacillus sp. 05T31 | reverse complement strand
ATTATATAGAGATCAACCAGGTTATAGCTCTAAACTTGATCGTGATGGCGATGGAGTTGCATGTGAAAAATAATAGTAAAAAGAAGCTTCTAGTAAGCTTCTTTTTTTATTATCAGAAACTATTGCGACAAATTACCCTCCCTCTCCCTTTTATAAAACTCATTTTATTATTCTCAAAAATGACACATAATAAGTGATTTAAATCACCACATTGATTTTAATTTAACGCTATTCTTAATTTAGATATTACATTTAAACTTTATGGAGGCATTCATATGAAACATAAATTTACTGAAACTTCAATTATCGGTGAGATTGTTACACAATTCCCGAAAGCTAGTGACTTTTTTAAATCATATAGAATAGACTTTTGTTGTGGTGGTAGTAGACCACTTATTGACGCAATTAATGAAAGAAATTTATCGGCAACAGAGGTAATTACAGAGTTAAATACACTTTATAATAATACGAAACTATTAAATGAATCTGAAATTGATTGGAAAAATGCTTCATATCGTGAATTGATTGATTATGTGATTAATAAGCATCATCGCTATTTAAATGAAGAGTTGCCACAGCTAAGTCCATATGTGACGAAAGTATTACGCGTTCATGGAGCAAATCAGCCTCATTTAGCTCAAATTCATAAACTATTTCATGAACTTAAAATGGAATTAGAACAACATTTAATTAAAGAAGAAACGGAAGATTTCCCATTAATTTTAGAATTCGAACAAAATCCAACTGATCAAAACTATGCAAAGTTACGTAAAGTAGTAGATGAGCTCGAAAATGAACATAACCACGCTGGCAATATTATTAAAGAACTTCGTAAGGTGACAAATGACTTTACTCCACCAGAAGGAGCTTGCGGCACTTATCGCCTTGTTTACCAGCGCCTTGAAGCCATTGAATCTGATTTATTTGAGCATATTCATTTAGAAAATAATATTTTATTTCCGCGTGCAATTTCAAAAGCATAAATAAAGTGCAGGACATGAGTATAAATGCTCATGTCCTGCTTTTTCATTGTGTAAAAAACATTCACGCTTCCCCCGCCTTTTCACTGAGTAGCTTGATATAATCTAATTTATTGAAGGAATATGTTAGATTGCATTAAGGAGTTGTATTTATGAAAGAAAAAATGATTAAACAACATTTACGAGGGGTCTTCCTCTTTTAAGATATTTCAGAAGAAGAACTACATCCTGCCTCTCTTCTTTAATCCCACTAAAAAACAAGTCCTCTCATAAAGTAAAACTTCTAATCAAATGTTCACTCCTTTAATACGTCTCTCTTACATACCCTTAGGTTGTAAAATACAGATGTGACATTTCGCACAGTTCAAGAG
>NZ_JBFTMA010000919.1:0-1355 GCF_056396725.1 Bacillus sp. 05T31 | reverse complement strand
GGACTATAATGTGGCAGCATAACACCACCAGAACCAACTCTAATACGGTCAGTTTTCGCGGCAATATGTGAAATGAGTATTTCTGGACTTGAACCAGCTAAGCTAATTGAATTATGGTGCTCGGATACCCAAAAACGTGTGAATCCGAGTTTCTCAACTTCTTGTGCAAGCGTAACTGTATGTGAAATAGCTTGGGCTGCTGTGCTACCATCTGAAATAGGTGATTGGTCTAATACACTTAATTTGATCATAGAATATACCTCTCAATCTTAATGTACATCCTATTATATATTTACTTACGAAAAATGCGTAGTGAAATGCTCAAAAGGAAAAGTGAATAATTTTTTATCCGCTTTTAATGAGAAAACCCTCGTTCATAATGATTCATTTCCACTAAGTTTAATATATATTCGTAGTTATCAATTTCTAAATGTATTTGCTTGCGTTCTTCTTCAGTTAGTTTAACGCTAGTGAGTTTTTTACATAACTGCTGTTTCTTTAATTCTAAATGTTTTTTTGTAGCCTGATAATCGTAAGTACGTTTCATGTGTATCCACCCTTTCCATACAGTTACTATCTGTATGTTTATCATATGAAGCATGTGGAAGGGGGAGAGCTGCACCTTATGTATTTTTAGTGAATTTTCAAATTGTGGTGGTGTTATGTTTAAGTGAATTTATGAATAAAATGCACTAAACCACTAATTTGTATTTCATGAAGTAAGGGGTGGGATTGTGCAGAAAGATATAATGTTTAACAATGAGATGGATGAAAYGTTAAAAGTTATAAATAAGGGATTGAAGAAGACGACACGTCCGAAACAAATCATTGTAGTAGGGGCTGGTATGGCTGGATTAGTTTCGGCATCTTTATTAAAAGCAGCAGGGCATGAAGTGAAGGTTTTTGAAGCGAACAACCGTGTAGGTGGCCGCATAGAGACAGTTAGRATGGAAGATACCGGATTATATTTAGATGTTGGRGCRATGAGAATTCCGTATTCGCATACATTAACGATGGCATATATAAGAAAGTTTGGGCTACAGGTGAGCCCTTTTATTAATAGGAATGAGACAGATATTATCTACGTAAATGGTCGGAAAACGACATTAAAACAATACGAAAAAGATCCAAGTATTTTAAGATATCCTGTGGAAATGAATGAAGTTGGGAAAACGTCTGAGGAACTATTAATGTTAGCGGTACAGCCCATTATAAATTTTATAAAAAAGAACCCAGAGAAAAATTGGGATATTGTAGTAAAGGATTTTGGGAGATATTCTACAGGTCAATTTTTAAAATATCATCCTTATCAATATAATACGTATTTTTCGCCAGTAACGATTGAGATGATAGGC
>NZ_JBFTMA010000918.1:0-1355 GCF_056396725.1 Bacillus sp. 05T31 | reverse complement strand
TTTTGAACTAGGGACAAGAAACCTTAAACTACTTAGCTTATAATAAAATATCCATGAAATTATTCTAAATAAATAGATTTATAGGGGATAAAATGTTCCATTTTAATAATTATAAATCCCATTCACTTATACAAAAGACAAGAAGCTTCTTAATTGTAAGAAGCCTCTTATTTTTAGCTTTAGACAAAGCAAATTTATATCAATTTTAAATAACTAACAGAACCATAGATATTAGAGAAATAGCATCTATATACTTATTAGTATGGGGATTTTCCCATTGGAAACCTAATATTTATTTTGCCAACTTTTCAATGATTGGAGCTTTAGCAGATAATTCATCATTTGATGTATTTCTCATAAAATCTGCACCATACATAGTAACCGTATCCCCAACTTGAATATTCTCAAGCACTTCCGAAGAAACAACAGCAGTAACGGTCAGGCCTTCACTAGAAATTTGGATAGTGTCCTTTGTTTTATTGATTACATTTCCAGTGTGCATTATATATTGGTTTTTTAACACGTTTTCTTTATTTTCTTTTTGAACAATTGCATATTTAGCTATTGCTGGTTCACCTGGTATTGATCCTATAAAAACAGGAGCATAAATGGTAACGGTATCCCCAATCTGAATATCTTTAAGTATCCCAGGGGAAGAAACGATAGCATATACACTTGAGTTTTCACCGGAAACCACCAATCCGTCTTCTTTTTTTTCAATTACTTTACCAGAACGTTTTTGGTGTTGATTCAGAGCATTTTGTTCTTTTTTATCGAATTCTGATATAGAATTCGATTTATCTACACTTGTATTAGGAGTCACTGTCTTACTTGCCAACTTTTCGATGATTGGAGCTTTAGCAGACAATTCACCAGTTGCCATATTATTCATAAAATATGCCCCATAAATAGTAATGGTATCTCCAATATTTATATCTTGTAAGATTTCAGGAGAAACGATAGCACTAACAGTCGAATCTTCACTAGAAATTTCAATAGCGTCATTTGATTTATTGATTACATTTCCAGTGTGCATTTTATATTGTTTTTTTAGCACGTTTTCTTCATTTTCTTTTTGAACAATTGCATATTTAGCTGTTTCTGGTTGACCTGGTATTGATCCTATAAAAATAGGTGCATAAATGGTAATGGTATCCCCAATCTGAATATCTCTAAGGACCTCAGGGGAAGAAACGATAGCGTATACATTTGAATTTTCACCAGAAACCACTAAACCTTCTTCTGTTTTTTCAATTACTTTACCCGAACGCTTTTGATGCTGATTTAGAAGAGTATTAGTATTTGTATTTGTATAGTCTTTTTCTTTTAATTCACTATTCATCTCTCTAGACAAC
>NZ_JBFTMA010000917.1:0-1358 GCF_056396725.1 Bacillus sp. 05T31 | reverse complement strand
ATTCTGATGCGTTAGCACATTGGATTTCTTCTGAGTATCCAGATGATCGTTCACCAATTATGGTGTATGGCCATATGCAACCTGAAATGATTATTAACTTTTTAGGATGTGTAAAAGCTGGACATGCTTACATTCCTGTAGATTTATCTATCCCAGCTGATCGTGTACAACGTATCGCTGAAAATTCTGGTGCGAAATTACTTTTATCAGGAACAGAAGTAACTGTAACTGATTTACCAGTTCGCATCGTAAGTGAAGACAACTTAAAAGATATTTTCTTTACTCATAAAGGGAACATTCCAAATCCTGAACATGCGGTAAAAGGTGATGAGAACTTCTACATTATTTACACATCAGGAAGTACAGGTAATCCGAAAGGGGTTCAGATTACTTATAACTGCCTTGTTAGCTTCACAAAATGGGCTGTAGAAGATTTCAACTTACAAACAGGGCAAGTATTCTTAAACCAAGCACCTTTCTCATTCGATTTATCTGTAATGGATATTTACCCATCATTAGTAACAGGTGGTACACTTTGGGCAATCGATAAAGATATGATTGCACGTCCAAAAGACTTGTTTGCTTCTTTAAAGCAATCGGATATACAAGTATGGACTTCGACACCATCTTTCGCAGAAATGTGTTTAATGGAAGCMTCTTTCTCTGAGAGTATGCTACCAAACATGAAAACATTCTTATTCTGCGGTGAAGTATTACCAAATGAAGTGGCTAGAAAATTAATTGAGCGTTTCCCAAAAGCTACAATTATGAATACGTATGGTCCAACAGAGGCTACTGTTGCTGTAACAGGTATTCACGTTACAGAAGAAGTGCTTGATCAATACAAATCACTTCCAGTTGGCTACTGTAAATCAGACTGTCGCCTTCTTATTATGAAAGAAGATGGCACACTTGCACCTGATGGTGAAAAAGGTGAAATCGTAATTGTCGGTCCAAGCGTAAGCGTTGGATATTTAGGAAGCCCTGAATTAACAGAAAAAGCATTTACTATGATTGACGGTGAGCGCGCCTATAAAACAGGCGATGCTGGCTATGTAGAAAATGGTCTTCTATTCTATAATGGTCGTCTTGATTTCCAAATTAAGCTTCATGGTTATCGAATGGAATTAGAAGAAATTGAGCATCACCTTCGTGCGTGTTCTTACGTAGAAGGAGCAGTTATTGTTCCAATTAAAAAAGGTGAGAAATATGATTATTTATTAGCGGTTGTTGTTCCTGGAGAGCATTCATTTGAAAAAGAATTCAAATTAACATCTGCAATTAAAAAAGAACTCAATGAGCGATTACCAAACTACATGATTCCACGTAAATTCATGTATCAATCTTCTATTCCAATG
>NZ_JBFTMA010000916.1:0-1359 GCF_056396725.1 Bacillus sp. 05T31 | reverse complement strand
GTTTATCTGGAGAATGTGCAGATGAAATATTCGGCGGTTATCCGTGGTTTTATAGAGAAGATGATTTACAATCAAGTGCATTTCCGTGGATGCGTTCTACAGAAGCGCGTGAACAACTTCTGAAGAAAGAATGGAGAAATAAATTAAATTTACAACAATATGTACAACGACGCTATGAAGAATCCATTCAAGAAGTTCCTATTTTAGAGGGAGAAAGCCCATTAGAAGCGAAGAGACGACAATTATTTTATTTAAACATGGTATGGTTTATGACAACATTATTAGACAGAAAAGACCGTATGAGTATGGGGGCAAGCTTAGAAGTGCGCGTTCCATTTGCGGACCACCGACTTGTCGAATATGCGTGGAATATTCCTTGGGAAATGAAAATGTATAAAAACCGCGAAAAAGGTCTATTGCGTAAGGCGTTAGAAGGATTACTTCCAAATGATATATTATATAGAAAGAAAAGTCCGTATCCGAAAACGCATAATCCGCACTATACGAAAGCAGTAACAGTATGGCTCCAAGATTTATTAACGGATAAAGGCTCAATTTTGCATGAATTGTTCGATAAGGAGCAATTGAGCGGATTGATCGAGTCTGGCGGCAGTGCATTTCAAAAACCATGGTTTGGTCAATTAATGACTGGGCCGCAGCTTTTAGCTCATTTAGCGCAAATTCATGTTTGGTTTAAAGAGTATGGGGTAAATATTAAGGAATAGGGAAAGAGCGGCTTATATTTATGTGAGCCGCTCTTTTTCTTAAATAAATTGTCATATAAAATTCGAAATCATATTAGAAATAATACTTATTTAGAATTATTATTTTGACGTACTTATTATTGCTTGTTATAATTGGAAACAAATGTTCTTGAAAAAGATTCTCATTTCCAAAATTGAGGTGCTATATAGATGACGAAGAAGAAAATAGGTTTGCTTGTAATGGCATATGGAACACCGGAGTCATTAGATGATGTAGAAGCTTATTATACTCACATTCGTCATGGCCGTAAGCCATCTGAAGAAGCGCTCCAAAATTTAATCGGACGGTATAAAGCAATTGGTGGAATTTCACCGCTTGGGAAAATAATGAAAGAGCAGGCGCATAAATTAACAGATTCAATGAATAAAATGTTTACAGAGTATGAATTTGTTTGTTACTTAGGTTTAAAACACATTGCTCGATTTAGGAGTTTTATCCCGCTATTTGTGGGCAGTAAAACTGCCACCTCAAAATTCAGCTGGAGCAAAGAAGTTAGGTGGGAGATCAACTGCCCGTAAATGCCCGATTGGTGAGGGCTAATAATCAGTGTGGGATGAACAACCCCCCCACTGATTAAAGTTTCACTTTATATGA
>NZ_JBFTMA010000915.1:0-1362 GCF_056396725.1 Bacillus sp. 05T31 | reverse complement strand
CTGTATACGAGACAACTCTTGCAGAACTAAAATCACAAAGCCCAGAGATTGCCTCCAAAAAAGTATTTCATTCTAAGTGGACTGAAACAGGAGGATTAAAACCTGGGAAAATGGATTGGTTTTGGATAAAGTTTATATTTGAAGACAACGGAACAGATCAAAACGTGTTCCAAGGGGATAGTATTGCGCTAAAAATGGAGTTCCAAGCCAAGCAAACAGATGGACAAGAAAGATAAATTTAAGAGAATAATACTGGTAAAAAGTAAAACTGAGCTTATGCCTTTAATTTAAAAGAATGATTACTACATATCTATACCAAAAGCCATTGATATCAGCATTTGCGCATGATATTAATGGCTTTTGTAAGTTTAACATTTTGAGTGTTTTGTAAACTAACATTTAATTTATAAATAGAAGAAAAAAATAGCCAAAAATCGTAGAGCGTTTAAGAGAGTAAATAACGACTCTCTTTTTTGCTTTTTTATTTTTATGGGTATCCATATACATTGAATAAGGAAATCCCCATGCTGCAATCAAGCTAAGAAAAGCATAAATCCCCAAATAGTAAAATTGAGATCCCCAGAGTAAAAATCATTGTTTTTGGGTAGCATAAAACCTTAGTATGTTAGCGATGTGATGCTAACCCAAATTTGAACCCTATTCCTCAATGAATCAAACAATTTAACATGGTAAAAGTATATTTGGATGAGAGTCCAATACTTACTATTGAAATTGTGATGGTTCACGTTGGAAGAAGGCACTTTAGGGTGTCTTTTCTTTATGAAAAAAAATCCCCGCACAATGTACAGGGATAAAAAATTATAAGTCATGGTGGGACAGTTCCTGTTTTAGTTAATCAGGTAGTTTCTATCTAACAGTAAAAACAAAATGTAATGCTTTGAAAAAAAACTATGTACTAGAACGGGTACTCTGTCCGTAAGCCATGAAAGAGGTACTTATATTATTTGTTTTTTAAATTATCTTGAATTTGTTGTTGCATATTTACTAGTGATGTTTTTAGGGAATTACTAAGCTTTTTAACAAATTTAAGAACAAGAAGCCAGTTTTTAATAATAGAATTCTAAAAGCGTTAGGGTAGAAATTTATTGTTTTTGTTAAAAAAGAATTGACTTCTACCATAGTTGTAACTAATATAGTTACAAAGGGTTGTAATCGAATTAGTTACACCTTATGGCTATTTAAAGTGAAAATAAGGTTTATATATTTAATTAAGGATGGTRGTCCACAYGTTRYCRCCCGGTGTAGAAAGTTACGAACATATTTAAATCAAGATATATTCCGAATTTTAGTATCTTCTATTTTGGAGCAATGATGTGCAGATTTTGGAGCAATGATGTGCAG
>NZ_JBFTMA010000914.1:0-1366 GCF_056396725.1 Bacillus sp. 05T31 | reverse complement strand
GTCATTAGCCTCATCGGCACCTTCGCCGACTTTGTTACCCATCGCTCCTCCTGCAACAGCTCCTGCAACGGTACCAAGTGGACCAAGAACAGAACCCAAAGCAGCTCCAGCGACAGCACCGACACCAGTTCCTACCGCTTCGCCAGCATCATTATCAACACGGTTACGTTCGTTTTTATCAGCCACTCATCTCACTCCTTATTTAGAATAGGCAAGTGCATTCCAGCACAATACCTTACATATTTTGACCTATAAGGACAGATTTATTCAAAGTGTTAGAATCCTGAGGATTTAGCAAACCGGCGCTTTACATAGCGATGATCTTGGTCTATGTAATTATTGAAATGTTTGATTGTAGAATGAGTAGTACTTTTATAAAAGTCATTCACCTTTAATTTTTTGAGTGAACAAAGTAAAGAAAGGGCCTTATCTGTTGTCAGAACCGTTGGTTCTCCAAAAGTTTGAACGAGTCGTTTCATAAAAGCATACGCAGATTGTGTATTCCGTTTCTTAAGTTGATGGGCATATGGCGATACCCTTTAATCGTAATCAGCATTATAATAATCGTTATTTAAGCTGGGCACTCTTCTATGGAGACGATATTCTATGTGAAAGGTATTATGTGATTACTTGTACTGAGGCTCTTCATGTTCAATTTGTTGAAGACGAGGATTTAAAGATTCAATAATTTCTTGAGTTTGTTGTGCTGCACCTTTATATAATTGTTTTGCTTGCTTGTTATCAGTATCAAGAACAAATCCTTCTAGGCATGCTTGAGCACTCTTTAATCCAGCGATAGTTTGTTTAAGTTTAGTACTTACTGTCATGTAGTATTCCTCCTTGTAAATGTACTTCAAAATATAGAATGCCTATTTTGTTATCATATTACGATTTCCAATTTTAGGGTTATGCGAATGAGAAATTTTATAGTTAATCATTCAAAGGAGGATTTTTTAGCTAATAGATGCATGGAATAGTTTTGTCCCAATAACAAAAACTAACAGAAATAAAACGATAATATATAAAGGAGATTAAATATGCTGAAAAAGATAGGAAGAATTTTCCGAGTATTCCTCTTTTTATTTATCGGTGGATGTTTAGTTTTGCTTGTTTGGGGTGAAATTGACAGAACAATAGCCGGAAAAAGTGGGAGATATGGCCAGCAGCCTAATCAATACCCTCTTCGTCAAAGTGATATTACTATGTATACAGAYGGGAAACAGTTAAACAATCAATTATTCTCAGATATARAGAAAGCAAAGCATTACGTGCATATTARCTTYTTYTCTATTGCTGATGATAAAGTAAGTCATCAGTTTCTAGAGCTATTGCGGAAAAAAAGTCAAGAAGGTGTAGAAGTATACTA
>NZ_JBFTMA010000913.1:0-1370 GCF_056396725.1 Bacillus sp. 05T31 | reverse complement strand
GCTACATCAACGGGTAATTTATTGTATTTCCAATCTAAAGAATCAATTGTCCAATCCCAAACTTTTAAATTATTCACGACCACTTCATTTCGAAGTAATTCATTTAAGCCAGGCATTGATCCATATGGTGGGCGTGTTAATTTCGGTGCGTTTCCAATAACATTTCTAATTAAAGATTGATCCTCTTTCATTTCCTTAACATATTCCTTATTGGTGTATAACTTTTTAAAATCATGTGTCATGCTATGCATGCCAACATAATGGTTCTCTACATGCTCTCGTTTCACTAAATCTGGGAACCTTTTCACATTATCACCAATTAAAAAGAATGTTGCTTTTACATTATTTTTCTTTAATACATCTAATAGGTTAGCTGTATATTTTCCTGGTCCATCATCAAAAGTTAAATATACAACTTTTCTTTCTTTACCATCAAAACGACTAGGTATCGATTTTTTTAATTCATTTTTAGGTAGACTGCTCACTTGTTGAACACTGTTTACCTCTTTCGCATTTACCAGCTTAGGGTTCGTAATAGATTGAAACATGTAATAACCTATTGATACTAATATAATGGCAAATAAGACACTTATAATTCGCTTTTTCTTAAGCTTAATTCTCATTCTATAATTCTTCTTTCTAATTTATTAACTGAGTTCATGTTGGATTATCTACTTTTATACTATTTAAATGCTACTACCATCCTGCACTTGCATTCATACCAGTTGCCATAAAAGTAATAAATAACGGCCAAAATAACGGCCATAACGTAAGAAGTATATTTAGAAGTATAAGTATACTATATACCCCAGGGAAATTATGATTTTTACGATTTACAAATACTAAAATCACTAATAATATTATGGGTATTAAATATAAAAATAGCATTAGAAACCAATACCATGTCATTAAAGTAAGACTCAATGGTCCTAATATCTCGTGTACAACTCCGAATGATATTCCTAATACTCCAAAACTAAAGGTTGTAATTATTGTTTTTAGAAGCACTTTAGCGAATTTTGAGTCGTACGTCTTTCTGCTATATAGACCTATCACAATATACAACGATAGATATGCCATTAATACACCTATCCAAATCAATAGCCAGTCTGCATCTAACATAAAGAAGACAAACAGCGACCAACACACCCCTACTATTGAAAAAACAAGGGAAATAATTATATTTTTTAAAACTGGTTTCATGTTCATTTCACATCCTTTAAAAACTTAAGAATACATTATTAGCTTGTATTCTTCTTTTTCTACCGCTTTACTATAGTCTGTTGTATATTCAATAACAGTAATGCCTTTACTTCTAAGTAGATTCTTTTTCCACGTTCTCGCATCAGTTGACATATGGACAGTTACAT
>NZ_JBFTMA010000911.1:0-1380 GCF_056396725.1 Bacillus sp. 05T31 | reverse complement strand
TTCTAATGTAGTGTCAGTTAATGMACGGAATGTATTTGTGTAATCTGCTTTATATTTTTCCATTGCTTTTAAAAGTTTCTCAATAAGTGATTGATCTTGCTCTTCGTTGCTAAATAGTCCTAATTTCTTCTTCATTCCGAGGAACCAATTGTTTTCGTACTGCACGCTGAACTTTGAAATTTCATCTTGGGCAATTTTTAGCGCTGCTTCTTCATCTTCGTGTAGAATCGGCATTAAAGATTCAGCTAATCGTGCAAGGTCCCATGCAGCCATATACGGCTGATTTCCATATGCGTAGCGGCCCTTTACATCAATAGAGCTAAATACTGTTCCTTGGTCATAACTATCCATAAAGGCACAAGGACCGTAATCAATCGTTTCACCGCTAATCGTTATATTGTCAGTGTTCATTACGCCGTGAATGAAGCCGACGAGTTGCCATTTTGCGATAAGGCTTGCTTGTCTCTTAATGACTTCTTGTAGTAGTGCGACATATGGATTTTCAGTAGATTCAACCTCTGGATAATGTCTCTTTATCGTATAATCAGCTAAAGCTATGAGATCCTCGATTGATCCGCGAGCTGCAGCATATTGGAATGTTCCAACGCGTATATGACTGCTTGCAACTCTAGTTAAAATAGCTCCAGGTAACTTCGTTTCGCGATATATTGGTTCGCCAGTYGAGACTACTGCTAAACTGCGAGTAGTCGGAATATCAAGTGCGTACATCGCTTCACTAATAATATACTCACGTAGCATCGGGCCGAGCGCAGCACGGCCATCACCGCGGCGTGAATATGGAGTAGGGCCAGAACCTTTCAATTGAATATCAAAGCGTTCGCTTGAAGGAGTAATTTGTTCTCCGATTAAAAGGGCACGACCATCTCCTAACATGTTGAAATGACCAAATTGGTGTCCAGCATACGCTTGAGCTAGTGGGTGAGCCCCTTCTGGAATTGCATTACCAGCGAGAATAGCAATTTCAGCTTCCTTTTTTAGATCCTCAGGATTAAAACCAAGAGATATTGCTAATGAGTTATTTAGTTTAATTAACTCCGGTGAGCTTACAGGAGTTGGGGGGATTTCTGTATAAAATGATTGTGGTAATGTAGTATAACTAGTATCTAAATTCCAACCTGTTTCATTATTTTTAGTCATTTTATCTCCTCCTTTTTGTGTTTTGAATTATGTATGTGTACGTATATATTCTTTGTAAAGTTAACTAAAAGTATAATATGTTATTTCCCCTTGCAATCTATTGTAAGGACTTCAGTGCATTGTGTCTATTTAACAGCAAATATAAAAACTCCATTTTTCAAAAAGATTGATCAAAATGGAGTTTTTGTTATCATTCATTATTGAGCAAACTACATAGTAAAC
>NZ_JBFTMA010000910.1:0-1385 GCF_056396725.1 Bacillus sp. 05T31 | reverse complement strand
GTCTTACTGCCCGCAAATAGCGGGACAAATGGAGGGGCAACATGAAAAAAATAGGTGTAGGGATTGTAGGATTTGGATTTTCTAGTACAACATTTCACATCCCGTTATTACAAACGATAGAAGAATACGATATTCGTGCTATTTTATCATCAAAAGAAGAAGTAGTGAAACAAGCATTACCAAATGCTGAAGTTGTTGGTACAATTGATGAATTAGTAAATCGAGCTGATATTGACTTAGTGGTCATTACTTCGCCGAATACAACCCATTTTCCATATGTAAAAGAAGCAATTGTACACGGTAAGCATGTTGTTGTGGAAAAACCATTCGTTGTTTCAATTGAAGAAGGAGAAGAACTTATTTCATTAGCGAACCGACATAATGTCGTTTTAAGTGTGTATCATAATCGCCGTTTGGATAATGATTTCTTAACGATAAAGAAATTATTACAAGAAAAAAGAATAGGGAATGTATACGCATATGAAGCGCATTTCGATCGTTTCCGCCCACATGTGCGCGATCGCTGGAGAGAAAAGAACTTACCAGGATCAGGTATATTATATGATTTAGGATCGCATTTAATTGACCAAGCATTATCATTATTTGGGAAACCAGATGCGATAAGCGCAGATGTAATAAAACAACGACCAGGTGCAGAAGTGGATGATTACTTCCATGTTGTACTTCACTATGGAGTGAAGCGCGTTATTTTACATAGTAGCAGTTACGTAAAGCAAGCTGGACCACATTTTACACTGCATGGAGATAAAGGTTCTATCGTGAAGTATGGTATGGATTCACAGGAAGAACAATTAAAGACTGGAATGAAGCCAGGGGATAATGGTTATGGATCAGACTCTGAAGAGAATTTTGCTACTTTAGAAACAGAAGAAAGCTTAGAGCATATTCCAACAGAAGTCGGCTGCTATGACATGTATTATAAAGGCGTGCGAGATAGCATATTAAATGGTGAAAAACTACCTGTAACTGCTCAAGAAGGTTTAGACGTTATTAAATTGATTCAATTGGCGACTGAAAGTAGTGAAACGGGTAGAGTCATTGCGGTAAAATAAAAAAAGACACGAATTTCGTGTCTTTTTTTATTAGGAATATGCGAATATGACTCATTATTTATTTTAGTCGTTTGTCATACATTAATTGGATTTGTATGCCGTAAGGATCTTCAATAATACCATATGCTTCACTAAATATATTTTTTTCTAGTGGAGAGATTATTTTCACATGCTTATCGGAAATTAAATTATTATAAAATCTTTGTATTTCTTCTAAATTAGCACTTTGAATGCAAAGTGACATGTTATTTCCAACGCTATAACGTTCAGTAGGGTTCATTGTATCTAACGTTCAGTAGGGTTCATTGTATC
>NZ_JBFTMA010000909.1:0-1390 GCF_056396725.1 Bacillus sp. 05T31 | reverse complement strand
ATTATATGGAGGTAGCCTTCATCAATTATTATTTTTGAAAAACATGTTTAACTTTTTCAGCAGGAATATTACTTCCACCTCTACCTTTTACATCTTCAATCATCATTGTAATGACCATATCAGGTGAATTTAAATCAAACGCAGCGAACCAACCTAGTTCTTTTCCTTCTGCCTCTTTTGATACTTTTAATTCTGCTGTTCCTGTTTTACCAGCAAGAGTCATACCATCAATTTTCGCAATTTTCCCCGTACCATCTGGATCGTTAATTACTTTCGTTAAAGCCGTTTTCAATATATCTTGATTTTCTTTAGAAATCACGTTCTCTTTCCAAGCTTTTGGTTGTTTATCTGTTTTAATAAGATATGGTGACGGAATCGTTCCATCATTTACGATTGGCGCATACGTTAAAGCTAGATGAAGGGGAGTCATTAATACTTGTCCTTGTCCATAACCTGTGTCTGCCATTTGAATATCATTTTTTATGCCATCACTTGCGATTTTAGAAGCTGGGAATCCATATTCAATTGGTAATTTCTCATCAAATCCGAATTTTTTTGCCTCAGCCATAAATTTATCTTTTCCAATTTTCAAAGCTTCTTGTGCGAAATAAATATTATCCGAGTATTTCATTGCCTTATCAAAATCAATCGAATTTGCATCTTTTACACGTGTTACGTAATAATTGCCCCAAGAAGAATCTTTCGTCCATTTCAGTCCTTCAATTTTCAATTCTTCTTTTGGATCAATCGTTTTCGTTTCAAGACCAATTGCACCTGTAATTGGCTTAAATACAGAACCTGGTACCGATAATTGTGTAAATCGATTCGTCATCGGTTTTTTCGGGTCATTATTCCAAGCCTCGCGTTGTGCTTTTGATGTTCCTCGTGCAATTAAATTAGGATTATAAGCTGGACTACTTACAAGAGCAATTGTTTCTCCATTTTTCGGATTAATTGCCGCACTTGAACCAGCTTCTCCCTTCATTTCATTATACGTTTTTTCTTGAACAACACTATCGATAGTTAAAGTTACATTTTCTCCATCAACAGCATCTGTTTTCGCTAAATTTTTAATTTCTTTTCCTTGTGCATCTTCCATGAAGACACGGCCACCTTTTTTCCCGCGTAGCTGTTCTTCCAATACTTGCTCTAATCCAGCYTTACCAACTGGWTCATCKGCTTGATAGCCTTTCTTTTGAAGCGTYTTTAAATCTTCAGCATTTACTTTTCCGATATAACCAGTAAGATGCGCTGCTGCTTCCCCTAACGGATATGTACGAACATTTACAGGTTTTGCTGCAACACCAGGTAAATCAATATACATATTTTGCGTTGTCCCTTCAGGTAAAATTCCAATTGGTACAAGATACCCTGGTTTTACCCATTTAGC
>NZ_JBFTMA010000908.1:0-1390 GCF_056396725.1 Bacillus sp. 05T31 | reverse complement strand
ACGTTATCCTTACTGATTGTTCAAGTATTTTCTTTGATATACCTACAGGAAAATAAAGAACTGCATTAATTTGTTGATCTGCAGAATAAAGACCTAATACATAATTCATTCGATCTTGAGGTGTTACTGAAAACTTTCTTTGTTCCATAATTTTGTCCCCCTTTTAAGACTTTTTTTGGTATAACCTTATTCTCCATATGGTTGTAACTTTTCTAGTCACTTTTATTCAAGAACAAATAATTATTATTTTTTGAATTTTTTTACGAAAGTATCTTTTCCGTACTGGTTCCATTCTTTTTGCGGCTCTTTGTAGGTGATATACCCATTATTTTATTGTTATTAATACTTCCTATCTCTTTGGATAAAATCAAACGTAAATCAATTTAGTTTATATATATACAAACATTTTAYAATWRCGTTTGGWRATTATCAATAAAACAAATAAAACATTTTTATGTYTKTTAATAAAAAAACAATAATATAATACGTTYAGGTGTTACTTCATAATAAAAGGGTGATGGGCATAGGGTACTATCCCTAAAAGAATGCAAAACTTGATAATCTATTTGCGTAAAAGATCCTTTTTTTATGAAATATATAATAGTCCATCAATCTGTAATTTTAATAATTTTTAATAAAAGTTTAATATTATTAAAGAGAGAAAATGGTTTTTTGTGGAAATAGAAGAGGTTCCTTCATGGATTCTCGTGTTAGATAAAGAGTCTTTAGAATTTATTAGAAAATTTATATTGAATTCTGGTTCTTTAAAAAATATGTCTAACTTATATGATGTTTCTTATCCAACAGTACGTGCCAAATTACATAGATTAATAAAAAAGATCGAAGTACATAGTAAAGAAGATGATGTAGAGTTTGTAAATATGATTAAAGGATTTGTTATTGACGAACGAATTAGTCTAGACGTCGCTAAAATCATCATAGAAAAATATAAAAAAGAAAGGGATGTTTAATTATGAAACCTGTAGTTGGAATATTAGTTATTGTTGTTATAATAGTTACTCAAATCTTTTTATCATCTCGAAAAAACCCTTATTTAGGTGGAATTCTCCCTGTAGCATACATAGGTTTTATTAGCTTCTTTTTTAATAAACTTTTATAGCTAATGGTGATTATTTTTCTACATGGATAATGATAATGGCTGGTTTATGCGGACTTTTAAGTATAGGGGCTTCAGGTAGAAAACGTTTTTAAAAAAAGAGACAAAAAGAATTAGATCTAGAATTAGGTCTAATGGAGTTACAGAATCTCTAATTTTAAGAGATCTTTGTATTTTTAAGGTCTCTTTTTCATTTTATAAAGCAGCATGAGATACTATCACATCATCAGAAAGACTAATGTAAATTAGTATCCATACAACAAAAAAACGTTA
>NZ_JBFTMA010000907.1:0-1395 GCF_056396725.1 Bacillus sp. 05T31 | reverse complement strand
AAGATCACCAGGCTCGAGTTCAACGTCAAAGAATCGACCATCTTTTCCTTCAATAGCGAAGATGCCATGACCGCTGACAATAAAGCGAACTTCATCGTCAGTATGATGGTGTTCTTTTTGGAAATTAATTAATAACTCGTCAAGGTTAGGTGTGCTATTTGAAAGTGAAATCACATCATATGCTTTATAACCTCTGCGCTCTGAAACATCAGCAATTTCTTTTGAAAACAACGTTAATATTTCAGCTTTGTTTTCATCTGTTAAGGAGTAATTTTCTTTTAAATGAGTAGGAAGTTTAGAAATATTCCATTTCTCATATAAAACATCTTCTCCTTGTAGAAAGTTTGATACTTCTACTTCATTTTCAATACGAGTATTTTCCTCATGAATACGAATTTGCGCCATTAGAAACGCCTCCTTGAATTGATAATAATTTTATATGAAATTGGAATAAAAACTCATAAGCTTCTAATCTTTTTTTTGCATCAAAGCTATCACGGCCCCATACGGTAATGCCATGGTTTCGAATTAATACTGCTCCTGAATCTCCTTGTATATGCTTTCGGAATTTCTCTCCAAGCGTCGGGATATGAGCATCATTTTCGATAATAGGAATGTTAATCGTTGCACCTTCTTCCCAAATATCAAGAGCTTTAATAATCTCTTGATTTTGAAGGGTGACTGCATCACTATACAAATTTGTGATGACATTGTTATCAGTTGTATGAACATGAAGTACGCACCCGGCGTTCGTATTGTTATAAATATGTGTATGCAATATTGTTTCTGCCGAAGGGCGTAACTCAGTTTCTAAAACGGGAACTCCTTGATGATTTACTAATAAAAAATCATCTGGAGTGGTTTTGGTTTTATCTTTGCCACTTGCTGTAATAAGAAAAGTAAGGGGATCATGACTGACTTTTATAGAAATATTTCCACTCGTTGCTGGAAACCAATTCCGAGTTGTTAATTCTTTTTTWATTTCACTTAAGTCATACCATTGACGAAAAAGTTGTTTCATRATTTCACCTCCAACAAATGTTKTARTTCRRCTWGAAYATCGTGAAATGTTTCAAACGGTGTATAAGCAATACGATTTTCTTCACACTTTGTAATAAGGAAGTCACGGGCGAATACTTTATCTGCTTGTTTTGTTGCTTGTAAATCAGTAATAGAATCTCCAATCACAATATGAAAATCATCTTTAGAGCTTAGTTTACGAATTAATGATGATTTACAGAGACCRCAACTATGCTGACATTGCTCGTCACAAGGGTGCGGCCATTTMACTTCAACAAATTCTCCTGAAAAGTCAGTTGCATTACAATAAATTTGTTCTTTAGGGATTATTTCTTGTAAGAGTGGATAGACGAAGAAATCCATTCCACCTGATAT
>NZ_JBFTMA010000906.1:0-1402 GCF_056396725.1 Bacillus sp. 05T31 | reverse complement strand
TTCATGTACATTTTTCACTACTTCATCTGGACCTATATAAGTACCTGCATATGGAAACCCAGCAGCTTCTGTCCAAGATACATTTTCACCTAAATACGTTTTGAACGCATCCAATTTCCCTTCGCCAGTTAACACATACGTTTCATGTAATAGTTTTTGATATTTATTCATTGCATTAACCCCAAGGCATTTCTTTTGTTACAACTTTTGCACTTAATTCTAATACACCTTTATTTGCATAGCCTGGATATGCTGCATCAAGTTTCGCTACAAAATCTTTTGAAGTTTTACTTTCCTCAGAAGCTTGAACCGCAGTTCTTAGGTAATCCATAGTTGCAGTAAGTGCCTGATTATTTAAAGATTTTTCAATTGATCCATGGCTAGGTACAATTATGTCAGCATTTAATGCTTGTAATACTTTCAAGTTTTCAATCCATGCCTCCATTGCYGCTTTTGAGCTAGTATCCGCTAAGAATACATGTATTTCGTTAAATACATCAATACCACCAATTAATAATTTTAGCTCTTTATTAAATAAGCTAGTTCTGTAATGATCTAAGCCTACTAGTTCAAATGTTAACCCCTGAAAATCAATCGTTTTTTCTTTAAACACTTGAGGTAATACTACGTTGCTTGGTGCGTTTTCTCCTAGGGCGCCTTTCCAAACTTTTAATTTACCTAAGACAGAATGAACAATATGTTCAACAGTAGACTCTGTAGCATACGCTATAGCTTCTGGGTAAACAGCCTTACTACTTTCTAATCCAAAGTAGTAATCAGGATCCCCATGAATAATAAAGATTTTATCTAAAGATAAGTCGTTTTTTTTCAGATACTCAACAATTTCTTTCGAATCAGATTGAGTGAATTTTGAGTTTATTAAAAATGCATGACCTGCTTTCTCAACTAAGGTTGCAGTGACCATAAAACTTTTTTCGTCTGAACTAAACACCGTCAATTTCACATCTTTTTGATTTGTATCGATTGTTTTAAACATAGAATGTTATTCTCCTTTTGTTAAAGTTATTTACTAGTTAACATATTTTTATCTTGTTCCGACAGAAGYTCCCTCTTCAATTTACCTRAAARTGTGMTAGCACCAGCAAATAGGCGAGAGATGAATGTCCGTTGGCTTAAGCAAACATGTTTGCTACTATAGTCAATAGAAAAATTAAAATTGGACTCTTTTTAAAAATAAATTGAAACCGACTGTTATAAAAAGATTTAAGTCCATCCAATTCTAGTCTTTTTTAAAACGTTAAATGTTATATACTGTAACTTAAAATTCATTAATATAAATTTTTAAAACGCGCTTCAATTTTATCTGGCGTCATTACCCCACCACCAATAGGGATAATTTGATTATCCTTTTGTAAAAGTAATGAAGGATAACTATTAACAC
>NZ_JBFTMA010000905.1:0-1404 GCF_056396725.1 Bacillus sp. 05T31 | reverse complement strand
ATGTTAGGACAGCGCAAAATACAAGTAGAAGATAAGGATTATGTTCAAACAATGAATATAATTGGCCAAGATGTTAATGGGTTTAAAGGGAAAGAAATTACATTCTCAGGGTTTATATATAATGATAAAGATGTGACGGGTAATAAAGTAGTAGTGGCTCGATATGGCATAACTTGTTGTATTGCGGATGCATCAGTCTGGGGGATGATTGCTACGGGACAAAACGTTGAAAAATTTCCAGAAGAAACATGGGTGAAAGTAACAGGGTTATTAGATCGAACAACATATAAAAGAACGCTATTTCCACTTGTGAAAATAAGTAAAGTAGAGAAGATTAATAAGCCAACAGATCCATATGTATATGATGCTTTACCTCAATAAGATAGAATTAATTCTTTATATTTTCATGAAATAGAATCATAATCRCGACGACAAAAAAATAAAGATAAGAGTAATTTAGTTTGTTAAAAATATGTGTATAAGGAGATACGCGATGAACTGGGTTACTCATAAACCATCGTTTGAATTTGAAAATTTCAGTCCTATTATTCGGTCACAATCTGCGTGGAGTGGGCATTTAGATTTCGCATATGATTTAGTAAGATTTGAAGAACCAGCAACTTTAGTTGAGTTAGGTACGCATTTAGGTGCTTCCTTTTTTAGTTTTTGCCAGGGGGTAAAAGATGGTGGGTTAGCCACAAAATGTTTTGCTGTAGATACTTGGGCTGGAGATGGGCATACAGGTCCATATGGAGAAGGGGTTTTTCAAATAGTAGAAAAAGTGGTGAGGGATAACTACCTGAATATAGGGAATTTAATTCGGTCTACTTTTGATGATGCTCTGGATGAGTTTCAAGATGAAACGATAAATCTTTTGCATATTGATGGCTATCATACGTATGAAGCTGTTTCTCATGATTATAAAACATGGTTACCTAAAGTTGCGAAAAATGGTATTGTATTATTTCATGATATTGAAGTTAAAAACGGTGATTTCGGTGTGTATAAGTTTTGGGATGAGGTCAAGGTGAAATACCCTCATTTTCAGTTTGGGCATTCATATGGACTCGGAGTTTTATTTCCGAAAGGTTGTAGCGATAAGTTTTCGGAAATACTTAAAAATAAAGAAGAGATACAAAATATGTATAAATAAAAGAGGGGCATGYATCGATTAAATGATGTGTGCTCTTTTTTTATGTGGAAATATATTATTACATATGAGGTGAAAGCGGTAGTAAAAAGTTTTGTTGAGGCAAATATTAAAAAGGTTATTATGGGTTAATAATTAGTGGGGATGGATAAAACCCTCATTGATTAAAGTTTTATTTCATTAGGTGTTTTTATCTAAATAAATAAAAATACAACATTTTTTATATTTTTCATTGCGAAAAGCGCAATCTACTT
>NZ_JBFTMA010000904.1:0-1406 GCF_056396725.1 Bacillus sp. 05T31 | reverse complement strand
CTCCTACCGATCCACCAATCACAGTAACCATTACAAGTAACGAAAACATCGTCACCTTTATTCCAGAAAATCCAGATGAAACACTTCCAAATTTAAATTGTTTCTTTGACGGTGAACGTTTCATACGCATTACTCCTCGAAATATACGAAATTACTTTTGGACTTGGATTTGGTGGCAGTAAACGAAAATAATAAAAAGCTTGTAGTTTGATTTCATTCAAACTACAAGCTTTTTTCATTTAAAACGAATTCATCACACCACCTAATACTTGTACAACTTATGCAAAGAGAAGAACATCTCAAGTTATTTTAGTTGTAATAAGCTGACCCGCTTCATTTATAGTAACTTTCCATTTTACTCCACCAGCAGTCTTCATAATTACACCTTGACTCGCTTCCAGCTCAATATCTCCAAACATTCTTCCRCCAGTTGTCGCTAACCAAGCATTTCCATTTTCCATAGAAGACCTTGCAAAAATACGATTAATTCGAAAACGCTTATCGTCTTGAGAGTAACCACTCAATGTAATTCTTACTTTATATAACTGATTAGCTTTCATATTCGATATAACTGTATCTCCAACATTTAATGGAACATCTGCCGCGATAATCCAACTCCCAGTTGCACTTAATGCATATTCAATTTTAATTTTCTTTGGGCTCTCTCCCCATCCAAAGTACATCCCAATACAATTCAACATTTTGATCGGATTTTTCGTAAAGTCCAATTCAATAACAACTGGATTACTATCTGGAACATCAATATAATTCACACTTTGTTCATCTATTAAATTAAAACAATTAGCGATATTTCCTCCGTAAGGTAATTTCCCACTTACTTGCTTGACACTATACTTCAGCTGAGCATTTACTAAAATATCATCTTGATTTCCTATTAAATGTGGTTTATTCAGCGTCAAAGGTAACTGAATCCGAAGTGATTCTTCATAAGTAGACTTACAAACATTGTATTGTCCGTTATCTACAATAGTTGTTGAAAGTAAATTTGAAAAAAGGTAGTTACGATGGGAATTGGAAGAAAATTCAATTACTATTTGTTCACTACTCATCCTGTACGTATCCCAAATCATACAGTTGAATGTATTATAAGCACCTGAACAACGAATTGCTTTTTTCGTTTGTTGTCTACATTGCACTTGAATATCATGAAACGTATTTCCTGAACTTTCATTTGGTAAATCACTATTCCCATCTACTTCTATTCCATACTGACATCCATCAATAAATATAGATTGAAATACATTTGCGTTAATCCAGCAAGGTGTATTTATATTGTCTACATATTCCGTTTTTAAATATATTGCAGTTTGAAAATTTTTAACTTGAACATAGTTAACTTGAAAGAAACTAATATAATCCCACGCTTTTTGACAATAAAAATGTAT
>NZ_JBFTMA010000903.1:0-1407 GCF_056396725.1 Bacillus sp. 05T31 | reverse complement strand
AGTAGGTCTACTTTAATCATTTCCGGACGATCTTTCGCGTTATCGTCTTTCCATGTTTTCGTTCCTTCTACTTTTGTTTTGCCAACCTTTGTATTCGTGATGTCATTACCTTTTACTTCTGTTTGATATCCGTCTACTGCTTGTTCTTTYACTTCATACTTRTATGCCTTRCCTTCGGCATCGTATGCCGCTARATCTGTAAACGCATATTTCCATTCACTTGCCAAGCTTACTTCTTTTGTATCGATTACCTTGCCATTTTGTAGTAATTCTACTTTAATCATWTTCGGACGATCTTTCGCATTATCGTCTTTCCACGTTTTYGTTCCTTCTACTTTTGTTTGACCTACTTTTGTATTTGTAATGTCATAACCTTTTACTTCTGTTTGATATCCGTCTACTGCTTGTTCTTTTACTTCATACTTRTATGCCTTGCCTTCGGCATCGTATGCCGCTAAATCTTTGAATTCATACTTCCAACCGCTTGCTTCTGTTACTTCTTGTGTTGCGATTACTTGGCCATTTTGTAGTARGTCKACTTTAATCATCGTCGGACGATCTTTCGCATTATCGTCTTTCCACGTTTTCGTTCCTTCTACTTTTGTTTGMCCAACTTTAGTATTCGTGATGTCATWACCWTKTACTTCTGTTTGATATCCGTCTACTGCTTGTTCTTTTACTTCATACTTGTATGCTACTCCGTTTGCATCGTATGCTTGKAGGTTTTCAAATGTGTACTTCCAATTTGTTGCTTTGCTTACTTCTTTTGYKTCTACTACTTTACCATTTTGTAGTAAATCTACTTTAATCATTKTYGGACGATCTTTCGCATTATCGTCTTTCCATGTTTTCGTTCCTTCTACTTTCGTCTTRCTTACTTTTGTATTCGTAATGTTATAACCTTTTACTTCGGATTGATATCCATCTACTGGTTGTTCTTTCACTTCATACTTGTATGCCTTACCTTCGGYATCGTATGCCRCTAAATCTGTAAACGCATATTTCCATTCRCTTGCYRMGCTTACTTCTTTTGTATCGATTACCTTGCCATTTTGTAGTAGGTCAACTTTGATTGTTTCTGGACGTCCTTCACCRTTTCCGTCCTTCCATACCTTCGTTCCTTCTACTTTTRTTTGACCAATCTTTGTATTCGTGATGTCATAACCTTTYAYTTCKGWTTKRTATCCGTCKAYTGSTTGTTCTTTCACTTCATACTTGTATGCCTTACCTTCGGCATCATATGCCGCTAAATCTTTGTATTCGTATTTCCAGCCTGTTGCTTTGCTTACYTCTTGCGTCGCAATCACTGTACCATTTTGTAGTAGGTCTACTTTAATCATTTCCGGACGATCTTTCGCGTTATCGTCTTTCCATGTTTTCGTTCCTTCTACTTTTGTTTTGCCAACC
>NZ_JBFTMA010000902.1:0-1407 GCF_056396725.1 Bacillus sp. 05T31 | reverse complement strand
AAGTTAATCAATGACGAATTGAGAGGGAAATATATTGATAAATATTTGTATGAGGTAAACTAAGAAGGTTTTAGAAAAACGAAAAGGAATTTTTATACTTGTAACATAAAAATTCTAGGGGGATGTTAATATGGAAAAAACTATGATGGTAGAAACAACAAACATGATGATGTCTATGGAAAAAATGATGTGTGAAATGAAGTGTATGAAAATGATGATGAATAACATGATGCAAATGGATGTAGAAATGGATAAGGCAATGATGGTGAAAATGAATGAATGTGATGAAATGATGAAGACTACTATGTCTATGATGAAAGCGATGAAAGAGAAATGTTGTTGAAGTAGCAAAGTATAGCGTAAAATGATGATGATCTTGTAAATTTAAATTAGTAAAGAGCCTGTTTTAGTTGGTAAATTAAAATAGGCTCTTTTAACTATTGTTCAAAAATAAATTGAGTTGACAAAAAAGAACTAAAAKAWTATTTTAGTTCTTTTTTCTGTATTAACACTGTTCAAATCATTTGTTTAAAAGCTATAGATGATGGTTAGGCAGTGAGAAAAGACAAGTAAGAGCCTATCTTTCTTCGTTAAATGTGTGCTGAAGTAAATAATGATTCCATTTTTATTTTACTCTTTTCTCTAATTTCAGCATCAGCATGTCGCATAACATATTTATGCGCCACAGCGATTGCTAAAACATCATCTAATAAGCCAATCCCAATAATAGCAGCTATATCTGGAATGAAGTCGATTGCTAATACGTAATAAGATAAAGCAGCTAATATTATGAATTTCGCTTTAGTAGGTAACCCTTTTTTTCTCATTGTGTAGTATAAAATAATACTTTCATATACGCTTGATTTCCCGAGGTTTGCTGAGCTTT
Organism: Bacillus sp. 05T31; assembly: GCF_056396725.1. Taxonomy (NCBI): domain Bacteria; kingdom Bacillati; phylum Bacillota; class Bacilli; order Caryophanales; family Bacillaceae; genus Bacillus; species Bacillus sp. 05T31. The sequence continues at coordinate 521 of NZ_JBFTMA010000902.1, read as the reverse complement.
TTTTGAATTTTTTCCAAAGTGTCTGTTTCTCCATATAAACACTCCTTTTACAAAAACATAGATTCTTTAAAAGGATAGACAAAGAAGTAGGGAAATAATCAACTTTATTGTTTTTCTTTTTGTATAATTCCATAAAAATAGTGAATTACCTGTTTGAAATAATAGAATGTTGGTTATGTAACGACTCACAGTGTTTTGTTATATAAGTATGCACAGTAAAATGTATGTGTATGATTTGTTTATCCCTTTCGGAAAAAAGACTCCATCTGATTTGTGTTACGGGTGAAACCCAACAATTCAGATGGAGATGAATTGCCGTCAGTCAATAGACCAAACACCTTTGTTTCATTCATAACAATTTTTTGAGGGCGAATGTTTGTTTCTCGTTGTCTTACGATACAATCTGTCGTAGATAAGGAGGGAATATACCGTAAGACAACGAAATTGGATAATAATAATCATTCTGTTACTTGAGCCAAAAGGAATTACGATGAAGACCATGTTCACATTTTGTTCCGTTT
>NZ_JBFTMA010000901.1:0-1409 GCF_056396725.1 Bacillus sp. 05T31 | reverse complement strand
TTATCAAAGATTCTCCTTCGTCTGTTTAACCTCCTACAGCGAAACGGACGAAAATCTCACAGATATGAGAAAAAAACAGTCTTTGATATTTTAGGTGTTGTGTATGAGTATACCACTTCTGCTCATCAGGTAGCATAGCAAAAAATTTAAAACCCGTCAGGGTTTATTTGATGTGCCTACTTTTATGMTATCTATAAAAGATAATAAAAGACTACGTGAAAARACCACATYTTGTATAAAAAKATACATTAAGTTGATGGATGTGGGGTACCGCCACATSSCYATCAAGCTAAGATTATGCAAAGTCAATTTTAGACGAGATTGTTTCTTTTCCCTAAAGGGCAAGTGTAGGTGATTGAAAGATTTGCATACGAAATAAACCCTAACGGGTTTCACTTTTTTGAATTAAGCGGCTTGATTATCAGACAGGGTACAATTGTAAACGACACCTAATATATCAAAGACCGTTTTTTTCTCATATCGATGAGAYTTCCGCCCGTTTTGCTGTAGGAGATTGAACAGRCGAAGTAACACCTTTGATAGCTCTTGGRTGTTYTTTTGTATAGTTTGGAATAGAAGAAGAAAATAGTCTTTAATCATATATATRGCTTTATACTCACTAAGCTCTCGTTTTTTCTTCATGAGGAGCAATTGGCGCATTTGAAACATGATAGAAGAACAGAGTAGAAKGRYAATCAATTGACCATATAAATGGCACTCCAATCGTTCTGGTTTTATCTTTTTACAATGATGGATTTGAAAGAATGACTTCCACGTTTTAAATAAAATTTCGATTTGCCAACGCAAAGAATACCAGTCATGTACCTGTCCCATCGGGACAATATCTGTAGGGGTGTTTGTCATATATACATTGATACCACTGAGTCGTTTACTACGAGGAGAATACTTCATTCCTTTCTTTTTTTTCTCTTACAACTTGATCTTGTAATCGTTTTTGTTGCTGTTGTTTTGTTAATCGATGAACAATTACACGAGCTGGCACTTTATCAATCATTCCTACATAAGCATCAGCTATTTCACATGTTTGTCCTGGTTGAAGGGAGTTCATTAACGTCTCCATATCTATCTGTATATACTCTGTACCTTTCTTAACTCTTCCGTCTTGAAAATAATTAGGGTTAGGATTTTTTTGATAAATACGTGTATTCGACTTGATACGAGAGATATAGTAGGCCTTATTGTCTTGTATATGTTGAAGATCTTTCAAATGAAAATACCCTAAATCTCGGATACATAAATCATTCGCTGCCACAGTTGGAACACACAGAGAACCGTAGGTTCGATCATGTTGTTTACCTGGACCTGTATGAATATGWAGGAACTGTCCACTTAAYARATCATACTCAAGYTGAATYTTTAYCCCMGCTGTATGGCTGGCTGTATGGCTG
>NZ_JBFTMA010000900.1:0-1409 GCF_056396725.1 Bacillus sp. 05T31 | reverse complement strand
GCTGAATCGCAGCAATCTTTACGTAAACTTTACATGTTATTGAAGATTTTGATAAATACCCAAATTTGATTTTGGGTAAAACCGAAATATAAATTACGTGATGATCTTAAAAGAAGTTTGCTTCTCGAACCTTCTGGACTTCATCAGGTAGTGGAATGACAGTATCTAATTTATTAAATGGCTTTACTTGGAAAGAAAAGTTTTTTCTAGAAGTAACTATTTCCAATGTGTTTTCACCAATATTCAAATCGTTGATATCGTTAGCATGAAAGAATAAATGTCCCCTTAAGGAAGTGTATGGAGGGATATCGATTATTGGTTGTAACCATTTATCGCTTATTTGAAATTCAAGCTTTCTTTCTTCACCACCATAAAAAGTTATATTATTATGTACTTCTTTTGCAGATTTTGTAGTAACAGGATATTCGGTGCCAGGTTTACTGTAGGAATTGAATTTAAATCTATTATTTAATTTAAATTCGATTATAGAGATTGGTAAAGCACTTTTGTTAGTAATAATAACATCCATGATGACTCTAAAATCACTCTGCCAATATACATCAGGTGTTTCAAGGTCAATTCTGTCGGGCTTTATGACGTGGGCTGAAACACCATATGGTTGAATGAATACGATTTTGGCGCGGTTTCTCCAGAAATTTGCAAATGTAATAAAAAAAGTCGCTAAAGAAATTAGAAATGCTGCGATTGGAATTATGTTAGATTTTAAAAATTCGATTATAACTACCTCCTTTTATTATTATTATACGATATGCGTATTGATGAGACAATTAACTTACTAAATATCCTTATTGATGAGACAGGGGAATTGTTAGTGGGGAATTGTTAGTGGGAAATAGATATAAGTATCTTTAATAAAATGGTTTGACTAAGGAGAGGGTAAGTAATGAGGTGAAAAAATGGATAACAAAAAATGTATAAGATTAAAAGAATTATTAAGGTCTTTATCTGACGAACAATTAAAATATTTAGCATATAAATACCGCTCAAAAAGGTATAAGAAAAAGAAATTTGAAAAAACAAGTGGATGGATAGACTCTATATATACTGTAATGTCAAGGGCGCATAATGATTCTGAAGAGGTTATTTATTCCAAAATAAAAATGGTGCAAAACAAGATTGTACCTAAGGACGATTTTAAATCCATAGATAAGTTAATCAAAGAGATTGAAACAGCTTCGGCTAGAGAACGTACTTTGACATTCCATGAAAATGCAAACGCTAAGTTTGTATATCTAATAATGGAAAAATTATATGGTGCTATTAAAATTGGCTCTACTAAAAAACTGGATCAAAGACTTATGCAGTTTGGGGTTAAGCTACCATTCGATATAAAAATTGTTCATATTATATACAGTGAAAATGGTGATATCACAGAAAAGTTACTGCAC
>NZ_JBFTMA010000899.1:0-1413 GCF_056396725.1 Bacillus sp. 05T31 | reverse complement strand
GAAGTACCATTTCAGCCGGAACTAAAAAGTGAAATACAACAATTAATAGAAACAGAACTGCTTGTACATTTTAAAAAGCTGATTGCAAAGTTTCAAGAAGAAGGGGAAATTATTGAAATGCCACCATCTTCCGTATTACGTCTTACTTTATCAGCTGTACTAGGATTTCTCTTAACGAGGTTTTTATTATTGCCTGAAGAGAAATGGGATGATGAAGTGGAAATTGAAAATACGATTCAATTTATATTATATGGATTAACACCAAGAACTTCGCTATAACAACATTTGTGTTTTTGATTTTCGTATTTGTAAATATATAATTTAAGAAAATTAATCGTAAGTAAAGATAAGGTGATATATGAATTAAATATATTAATAACTAATTATACATATTACTTGTAAGCAAATAATAAATCGCCTTTAAAAAGGCGATTTATATTCATTATATACTTTTAATACATAAGTACTTGTTTACTAAAAAAATGCTCTGAATTAGCGTGTTTCTTTGTCTCTTCTTCTAAGACCTAATAATCCTGCTAGTCCYAATAAACCGAGCCAAGCCCAATTATTATTTTTATCGCGATTATCATTTAAATCATTTGTTGTATTTACATTTCGAGTTCTCACATCATTATTAACTCGATGCATGTTATTGTCATTAACTCGAGTTGAAGTGTCAATATTATTAACCCGATTCATGTTATTTCCATCGTATTCAGCATGGGCAGTTGTACCTAAAAACATAATAGTTAGTGCTAATACACTTAAAATAGATGATAATTTCTTCTTCATAGTTTTCCCCTCCTTTCTTATGTATTAATTTCTCCAGTAGTTTTGTACATTATTCGGTTCACAGTATCTAAATCATAAAGTTAAAATTATGAGAAATATCTTTAATCTCCATTATTAAAAGTACAGGTAAATACAACGAAGCGGTTAACAAAAGTTAACCGCTTATGCCATGTTATGCTTGATCAGATTGAAGAACATGTAAAGGAGGAGGAATAATCCAACCTTTTTTCTTATTTAATCGTAGTAAAGTGGCACCTGCTTGTGCTTTTTTCATATGGAATTGTCCAAACATCATTCCTACGTCTTCTCGAAGTGATTGTCCCATCGCTTGGCTACATGCTACTARKCCAGCAGCAAGATCCATAGAAACTTTAGCTGCAATTTCTGCRTCATTAATACGAGCACCAGGAGGRATYGTTTCAATAGATGCAACTGGACGTTCTGGAGGTGCTGGTGGTAATGCCACCCCGTTTGATTTCAACAAGTTTTTTAGTTCTTCAACTTCTGATTGGATATCATTTTCTATAAGATTTTCTAAAAACTTTTTTAAGTCCTCGTCTCCAGTATGATTGACAAGAACTTGGTAACCAGCAATTGCACCTTGTGCGCCTGCAAGATAAC
>NZ_JBFTMA010000898.1:0-2159 GCF_056396725.1 Bacillus sp. 05T31 | reverse complement strand
ATTAAACGATCATTATCTGTTAAAACAATTGACTTATTTTTCACTTTAATCACAAAATGTGAACCTTCATGATTATCAATCTTTAGCGTATCTAATAAATTTTTCAATAAATATTTAATAGATTGATGATTCGGAATACGCAAATCGTATGTATTTCCATTCCATTTACTAAAATCTACCGTTACATTAATATGTGTTTGTATTGCCATTACTTTACCTCCAACTTTTGCGAAGAACTGTATAAATACCGATGCAAATAAGTACAATGCCACCGCCAAATAATAATATTATTGTTGTACTAATTGGCTTTTCATTCATTGTTTCATTACTCGCTACTTCATCTGCACTTTTTCTGACAACGTATTCACTGCTAAACAAACTATTTTTCGTATCTTTAACACTATTTATTTCTTTTTGTTTTATAAAAAGAGAATCTCGTAAAGCTTCCATATCTTTTTGTTCTTTCTTTTTCTTTTTCTGAATTTCTTCTTCTATTTCTTTATTAAATAACTCAATCGATGCTTTATCTAATTCCGTTTCCTTATGTTCCTTTTTATTTTTTTCTTGGTCGCTTTCTTCAAGTCGATCCACTTTAAACTTAATCTTCCCATCATCACCAAGATAACTGTCAGCCGCGCTCCTTATCGGTAGCGCGACAAACAGTAAAAGGATAGAGAGAAATGATAACTTAGCCACTATGCTCCATTGTTTGATCATTTACTTCTTTTTCCTCCCATTTCTTATGCCATACAAATAGATTACTAACTAATCCGATAATGGCAATTACAAACAACACGATGAAAATAACTTTTCCAGTATCTTTACCGCTAATAAAATCATTTAGAAAGCTTTCTATATACTGAAGTGGTGAGAACTGACGTACCTTTCCAACAGACGACATTTGATCTACTTTACTTCCAACTGCTTCAGTTAAAAATAGGTACATACTTAAAAATACTAATAGTATAAACATCCCTACCATTTTTATTTGTCGTAATAAGTATGTTGAGACCAATACAAACGCCATCATAATGATTGTGATAAACGCAATCCATAGTAAACTTTGATCTTGACCGAACTGTAAAAGACGTCCAGAAATGATACCTATACTAATTCCTTCCACAATTGATATACCGAATGCCACTACTGTAGTTGGTACATTCATATCATGATTTATCATCGTCCATTTTCTTTGTAAAGTCATTTAATAATGTATCAGCTTTTGAAACAATTGTCGTTCCGCTTTCTTGAATTTCTTTTGCTTGTCCATTAATTTGATCAAATGTTTTATATACATCGTCTGATGTTGTTAAACTATGCTTCGAACTCTCGACCAATGACTGACTTTGCATCATTAATGATTTAATACCTGAATCTAACGATAAAACAGCTGTTTGCTCACCAGTATTATTTGTTGTTAGCACTTGCTGTTCTTCAACTAGCTTTAAGCTACTTTCACGCCATTTCGCTAAACCTTTTAAATATTCTCCTAAATTTTCATTCATACTAGTTGCTTGTTGCGTCGTTACATTTAATTTCTCTGCTAGTAACATTGAATTTTGATCCGCACTAGTAATGAATTGTTGATAAGAGTCTATTTTTTGCTTTAAGCCTGTCATATCTTGCTTAACTTCTGCCGTAATACCTGATGAAACTAGGTTTGAAATTAAATCAATTAAGCTTTGTTTATTTAATACGTAGTACAAAGATTGTTCAGTTGCAATTGCATCTAAACTTCCCTCTTCTAGCTTAGGACCTACATCTTTTGTTCTTAAATCAATCCCATAATACATTTCGTACAGACTAATTAAACCTTGATAACTTTCAACTGTATCTACTGCTTCTTTTATTAATACACTAGATATATTTTTTGTTAATTCTTCTGATTTTTGATGTACAACTTGATTGTTCGTAAGCTCAATAGTCGTTGAGTTACCACCTTGATTTTGGTCTCCTCCGTTACCTGTTCCAGGGTCTGGGTTTCCTCCATTACCTGTTCCAGGATCTGGATTTCCTCCATTACCTGTTCCAGGATCTGGATTTCCTTCATTACCTGTTCCRGGGTYTGGGTTTCCTCCATTACCTGTTCCAGGGTCTGGGTTTCCTCCATTACCTGTTCCAGGGTCTGGGTTTCCTCCATTACCTGTTCCAGAATCTGG
>NZ_JBFTMA010000897.1:0-1420 GCF_056396725.1 Bacillus sp. 05T31 | reverse complement strand
ATGGGAAAGTTGATGGCGTATCAGTTGCTGGGAAAATTGGTAGAGAAGTGAGAGAAGTATATAAAACACTTGTCGCTCAAGGGAATAGTAAAGATTATCATGTGTTCATTATCCCAGTAGATGAGGAACTAAATTTAAAAGCAGCCGCAAAGGCGGTCGGTGAAAAGAAGATAGAAATGATTCCTGTTAAAGATATTACGAAAGTTTCAGGGTATATTCGCGGCGGTTGTTCACCAGTAGGAATGAAGAAGTTATTTTCTACATGTATTGATGCGAGTGCTCAATCGCTTGAAACGATCATTGTAAGTGGCGGGAAAATTGGAGTACAAATTGAGCTTAAAGTTGATGACTTGGCGAAAGTGACGAGAGCGCAGTTTGGTGAAATAACGAAATAAGTATACATAGGAAAAGAAGTTCTAATTTTATTAAATTTAGATAAAGATTTATAGGATAATTAGTCCATTATGAGGGCGGATTATCCTTTTTTATTTACATAATGAATGAAATAAAAAGAGAATGAATTTTTAGTTTAATCAGTATAATATGGATGTGTAATTTTAATCATTTGTTTGGCTTTAGGAGGAGTACAATGCCTCGTTGCAAGGACTTTAAATAAACAAGCAGAGTTACTTTTAAAGATAGACAAAGGACGGGAAAGTATTTTAATGAGGGTTCAAGAAATACCCATAAGAAAGCACATATTGGGGGATGCCAGTATTTTGGAAAACCCCCACGCTAAGAGCATGCAAGATTTTATACAGTTTTTTGGCTAATCCAGTAACAAACAAGAGCCCTAAAACCGTGCCAGGATAGGAATGTATAAAAAAATGTATAGATTCATAGAACTAAAAAAGAAGGTTCCTCCGTTTTCCTTGCTACCGATAATGAGACGTCATGTTAACTAGAGATGTATGGAATGTACATGTCACTTTTTATATCTACAAGATGATATACTGGGGAAAAAGGGAAAGAAGTGATTGGATTGAAGATTAAAACATATATGTTATAAACGCCTTCACTAAAAATACAAAAGGTGGGAATCCAGCTGGGGTTGTTTTAGACACAAAGGATCTTACAATAAAAGATATGCAAGCTATTGCAAACAAACTAAATTTCTCCGAAACTGCCTTTGTACTTCCTTCTGTAAATTCAGATTACGAAATTAAATATTTTACACCAAATGAAGAAGTTGCTATATGTGGACATGCTACAATTGCTACTTTTTCCTTATTAGCCCAAATGAAAGAAATAAATTCAAAAGTGTATACAATAAAGACTAAAGCGGGGATGCTTAACGTAAAAATTGACGAAAATAAAATGATATCTTTACAACAAAATCTCCCTAATTTCCTTACAACACTTCCTTGTAAAGAAATTATTGAATCTTTAAATCTAGATGAAGAACAACTAATACCTGATA
>NZ_JBFTMA010000896.1:0-1421 GCF_056396725.1 Bacillus sp. 05T31 | reverse complement strand
ATTAAAGGGCGAGGGGAGAAGCGAATGAAGAAAACTTTGAAAAAAGAAGGGCTAGAGTGGGTAAGAACAATTTTAATTGGTGTACTATTAGCTGTATTTTTTCGAACGTTTTTCTTTTCAACGTACGTTGTAGAGGGGAAGTCAATGATGCCGACATTGCAAGATGGAAATATGCTCGTTGTGAATAAGGTGAGTTATCAAGTAGGGGACTTGAATCGATTTGATGTCGTCGTTTTTCATGCGAATAAAAAAGAGGACTATGTAAAGCGAATTATCGGTTTACCTGGGGATCATATCGAATATAAGCATGATAAATTATATATAAACGGACAATTCGTGGATGAACCTTATTTAGAGACGTATAAGAAAGAGACAAATGGACGGCAATTAACAGGCGATTTTAAACTAGAAGAGTTAACGAAAGAAAAGTTCGTACCACCCGGTTCTATTTTTGTAGTTGGTGACAACCGCCTTGGTAGCTGGGATAGTAGGCACTTCGGTTTTGTGAAAGCTGATACAGTTGTCGGTAAAGTTGATTTACGATATTGGCCGATTCAAGAGGTACAAACGAATTTTTCAAAAGGCTGATATAATAAAATGAAGTATAAGGAAAAGACAAACGAGTATGTTTGTCTTTTTTATCGTCCTATAATACAATTGTGATAGCAAACTAACGTTCGTTATGTAAGTGAAAGGTGGGGTTTCATGTCACTTCGATTTGTGATTGGTAGAGCTGGAAGTGGAAAAAGTACACTTTGTTTACACGAAGTGCAAGAAGAGTTAAAACAGCGCCCAAGAGGGAAAACAATATTATATCTTGTGCCAGAACAGATGACATTCCAAACGCAGCAGGCGTTAATTGGGAGCGAAGATGTAAGAGGTTCTATTCGGGCACAAGTTTTTAGTTTTTCGCGATTAGCKTGGAAGGTGCTGCAAGAAGTTGGCGGAGCGAGTCGTCTTCATATTGATGAAGCGGGTGTACATATGTTGCTTCGTAAAATTGTAGAATCTCGTAAAGATGGACTATCTGTGTTTCAAAAAGCAGCGGAGCAAAACGGTTTCTTTGAACACCTTGGTAGTATGATTGCTGAGTTTAAACGTTACAATGTGACGCCGTCTAACGTATATGAAATGTGGCAACAATTAGACACGCATAGCAGTAGTGCAGAGCAAAAGCTACTAGCGAATAAAGTGTATGATTTACAGTTACTATATGATGATTTTGAACGTGCTTTAATCGGAAAGTATTTAGATTCAGAAGACTACTTACAATTATTAATTGAGAAGCTTTCAGACTCTGAGTATGTAAAAGGCGCGGAAATTTATATAGATGGATTCCATTCATTTTCTCCTCAAGAGCTAGAAATCGTTAGAGGGCTAATGAGATTAGGAACAAGAGTAACAATAACATTAACGATAGA
>NZ_JBFTMA010000895.1:0-1425 GCF_056396725.1 Bacillus sp. 05T31 | reverse complement strand
AGACACCCTCAGGTGTCTTCCGCCGACTTGAACCATCTTAATTTTAATAATATGTATTGGACTCTTATAAAAATATTATTTTACTATACTAAGTTATTTTTGTTTAATGAGAAATAGGGTTCTAATCTATATTATATAAAGAAAAGCTACTTAAAGGTGCTCTCCGCCGACTTGATAACCATATGTTATATATAGAATTACTGTAACAAGTTATTCGATTTCAAATCATATTAATTCTTCTAAATATTTACATGTACCTAATTATAAACTTCATTAAGTTCCCATTTATTTACAAGGTAATTTTATCAGAAAAATACATAGATAACTAGACTTGTAATCAAATTCTATTAATAATAAGATTTGGTTATTTAGTAAAAAAATGTAATTCATACATCAGAGGGGTTCATATGGTACATAAAAAAATATCTTTAAAGTAAGTTCTGTAGCTTTAGCTTTATCAATCGGTTTTACTGCTGTAGCACCAACTTCATCTGCTTTTGCAGAGGAAAATAGAGAAGTGGCAGTTCAACCAACATTTTCACCGATAGTTGGAGATACTGTTACTTTTAATAAAGTATCGGAAATTGAACATTTGAGTGTCGTTGATAATGGAGGTACTTTTGCAGGGAAAGCAGATCAGTTTGAGAATATAGAAAATTATTTTAAGTTTGATGATAATGGTAAAGTAGTATTCGATAGAGTCAAAGCTTTAAACGAATTAGACTTTTCTGTTGAAGAGGTAGATTTATTAACTAGAATGACTAGTGAGATGACAGGAATGGATAATAAATTTGGAATTCAAAAAAGAGGTTGGGTTGGTATAACAGTGAAATTCGGACCAGAAGTTCGTAAAATGAACGGAGCAGCTGCAGGTGCCGCTGCCGCTATTAGCGTGTTTGCAGCTGGAGCAGTTGGATATGCTGTTTCTCAGGGACTTAAATCTGTAAAACTTGGAAAAGAGATTGTTGGAGCTGGTTGGTCAACAACAGTGACGACACCATAAATGAATAAATTTTTAACATATGTATTAATTTATACAAGTTTAATGATAATGATAATGTTAATTTTTAATTTTTCAGTAGTAATAAATGTTGCAATATTTATTCTCAGTTTAGCTTTTATAAAGGGGGTTTTAGTAGGTAATATCCGTGAATTGTACAACTTGTATTCATTAAAAAACATGTTAATTTGTAAAAAGCTAATAGTTTTAGAAGCTATATATATTTATRTTGTTTTAGTTATTTGTATGTCACTAGGTAATATGAACAATGTATTATTTATGTCTATAAACAATACAGATATGTATATTAATAAATTTGTATTTAGTTTTTATATTATGATTATAATATACAGATTCTTGCTAATGAGGACATTTGAAGTTGTATATAAAAAACTAGCTTCTTGATATGTTAAGTGGTATTGAAT
>NZ_JBFTMA010000894.1:0-1426 GCF_056396725.1 Bacillus sp. 05T31 | reverse complement strand
CTTTAAGGAAGATTAGATAGCTATAGGGTATGTAAGATGAATAGATAAATGAAATGAAAGAGACTTGTAACCGTCAGTATTATAGGTAAATTAAGGGGTTATCATCCAATATGTTTTAAACTGTTTAAGAGTGGTAGTCTATGTATCACTCGTTACTTGAAAAGTAAAAGATTAGACATCAAAATAGGGATAAGTATTTAAGTTACTGGTGTAGATGAAATAATGGAGCATATGAAATTAAAACATGATGAAACATGTTTTAATAAATAGAAGGGGATTTTTAGGTAGGTTAAGCAGAGAAATAAGGCATGCTGTGAAAGTGGCTATTGAATTCGAAGAAGTTAAAGTGTGAAAGGTGTCACTTATGTTAGAATATCTATTACTAATTTACTCTATATAAAAAAAGCAGCTGCACAAAAGTACAGCTAGCCTTCTTCACAAATTTATATGGCCTTGATGACGAATTGGGATTGAGGTATATATAGTAATTGAGCTGCTAAGGAAGTTGTTGTGTTAGCAAATGGGTAATTTTCCTTATAAAGAAATTTACTATACACTATTTCATTCATTTCAAAGGTCGTATACAGTTTTTTAAGGATTTTTTGAGAAATTTTATTTGTACAAGCAGCAATAAAATCAAAATCTTTTTTACTTATCTCTTGAATGGCATGTGAAAGAAGGGTGGTGATTATCCCACTTCCCATCCAATCTGGATGACAAGCGCCCATATCTAGATAGACCAATTTTTCTTTATCTAAATGAGAAAACTCAATAGATTCTGTCTCTAATGTATCTAAAAGTTGAAAAATAGGTTCCATTTGTGGGCATAGTTCAGTCGCTTTAGCTGTATCTATTAGTGGCTGGGTTACTTTTTTTGTTAAAAGAACCCCAACAATTTGAAAATTCTCTATTGCTACAAATGACATAGCTTGAGATACAGCTTGTTTCATCATTTCTTCGCACATTTTGTGAAAAGGAGCAAAAGGAATTTGTAAACTGCTTACAAGAGGTTCGTTATTCACAAAAGAATGTGCAAGTAAATGTGCTGCATCTTTCACGTGGTGTGTATCTAGTAGCTCTATATTCATATGTTTTTCCTCTTTCCTGATATAGTTAATAGTAATTAAAAGGATTAAAAATTTTATTTAATTTAGTTAAGTTTAACTATTAAAGCGCTAACAAAAATGGTTATTAAACATATGAATAAATCTGTTTAGTGGCAATCGAAATATGTTCATAAAGAAATTCTACGATCTCATCTATACATTCAACAGTTGTATATGGAGAGATAGAAAAGAATTTTAATGTAGAAATCGGATTTCTATCATAACTGTTTATTACATCTACTACACAAGAACGAGTTGTATCACCAAAAAATACTTGATCGCGATTTTTTCCTAGATAATTAAATAGTTCTATATTTAAT
>NZ_JBFTMA010000893.1:0-1436 GCF_056396725.1 Bacillus sp. 05T31 | reverse complement strand
GGCTTTGAAACATGAAAAGACCGCAAAGCTTTCTTGAAAAAGCGCTTTGTAGCCTTCTGGTCTCTTGTTTTGTTTAGGAAAAAATCAATTGTGTTTYCTTTCGAATCAACAGCACGATACAGATACATCCATTGACCTTTTACTTTGATATAKGTTTCATCGGCTCTTCAAGAGTCATTTGTTTGAGATGACGACGGATTCGTTTGTCCAATTCAGGACCATACTGATAAACCCAACGCATAATYGTTGTATGAGAAATGGATAAACCCCGTTCTTCTAGCATTTCCACCAAATCACGAAAACTGAGGTTGTACCGTAGGTACCATCTTACYGTTAACAAAATAATATCAGGCTGATAATRCTTCCATTTGAATACATTTTCCTTTTCCATACCAATYACRCACCCTTTCTAAAGTAATAGYAACAGTATGTCCAAGATTTATAGATTCATTGCAATTGTCCTTAAGTTYTTGCACCAGAATCACCGGAGGTATATTATTATCGCTTTAACAAGCCGCAGGGATTTGGATGTGCAATGGTTGGGGAGGATGCTCATCGCGTTGTACATAATAGCTTTATTACAATTCCAGGTGAGCTAGACCATCCACAAGCAACAGCGCCTGGATATGCAATGTATTTTTGTTGGATGATTCGACATCTTGAGAATAACCCATGGAATGATCGTATCATGGAGGAAGAACACAAGTGGTTATTAGAACCAAATGCGAAAATTTGGCCAGAAAAAGAATAGATGAAAATAAAGGTTCTGGACAAAAACGATGTCACTTGCAATTGTTTTTGCTCAGAACCACTAATTTTTTGTCAATGTAGGCAGGCTCTTATAATAGAACGTATCTTGAAATTAAAGTAAATATATATGAACCTACAGTACTCATGAATAAAAGAAGGTAGATGCTCATTATCATGGTACGTTTAATAGAAAAGCATTGCTAAAGAYTTTGGCAGTGCTTTTTCTYAATCARTTTTTTGATRTTTTTCATTCTGCTCACAATTATATAGAAAAATTGAAAGAAGAATGTGTAATGAAGTATCTATCTGTGCAGARATAATAAAGTTGTTTAATTTACAATAAAGTCATTTAAAAAATAATATARTTKTTTWAAAATCYTTMTTCCACKAACGGAGCAGGTTAGTGGAAGCAATAGTAATTAGGTTTGACTGGGAAAATTGTCGATGATATTAAAAAAGACACCGAAGTGTCTTATGTTTTTCAAATTAAGCATACCGATAAATTGAAATTTAATTACTTAACATTCTGCTTATCTTGGGAGCGAGGTATTTTATCGGTGAGTGTATACAAACCATGTAATGCTTGCTGTTAATAATGCTGACGAAATCAAAGCTGTAAGAACACTATATGTTTGCCAAATAAGTATTGTTGACCAATCGAAAGCACAGCACAGTATACCCAGGGC
>NZ_JBFTMA010000892.1:0-1437 GCF_056396725.1 Bacillus sp. 05T31 | reverse complement strand
GACTTACCATTTTATTAGGAAGTTTTTTTTGTTTTAATACATTCTTATACGCTGATACTCCAATTCAAGTCGTGCAAAAAGAAGTGAAATATATTGAAAACGATAATACTGTCTTATATTCGAAATTATGGGTTCGCTCTATGCAAAACGTAGTATTATTCCACCATAGTGATAATATTCGTAATCAAGACACATTACGTAATGTAACAAGTTCATCGCTCGTTAAAGCGAAGCAACTRCCTTCTCAGAAAGCATCWATGTATATTCCRAGATTATCGCAATACGTATCRAAAGCAGGGAAAGAAAATATTCAAGTGYAYTACATTGCGGTGCACTATAATGTGAAAAAAGAAAATGCATATCAGCTAAATGGCATGAACTATTTTCTGCAAGTGTTTCTGAAAGAGCGTGGGGAATGGAAAATTGCTGAAAGTGTAGTCGCACCGACAGAACAAATTGTACAAAATGGTGATGGATTTGGGATGAAAGAAGAGATGGTGTATGGGGATAGGAGAGAGAATGTGAAATAGCCTCCTTTTAGTGAGGAGGTTATTTCGTATGAAGTAAAAATTTTTTATTTATCAAATAGTGAAGTACTACATAGCTAAATAGTCCTATTATTATGAAACCAGCGTAATAACTTAATAGCGGATCACTTTTTCCACCTGTTATCCGGCCTCCTAATAGAGCAAAACATATTGTAACACACGGTATAAATAAACCATTTAGTTTAGTGAATAATAATATTTTACCGTTATTTTCATTTGGGGTCCGATCATATAAAAATACTCCTAATGGTAAAAGGATGAGAATATATAGAATCGGAGTGATAAGCTTCCAGATAGGCTGAAATTGATGGTGCTCCTTAACTGATTCTTTTAAATTATTAATGTCTACTTCTTTTACTTTTGGATTAAATGTATAAGATATATAAGTATTATTAGTAGGTGCAAAAACTTCAATATTCTCTATATATGATGCATAATTCGCTTTCTTAAGGAAAAATTCAGTTGTAGATACATTTGTGTGAATCCAAGCAAAATGAAAAAGTAACATGCCTAATCCAGATGGTAATATAATGAAAACTAAGCTTAATATACTATGTGAAATAACATTCCCAGCAATTGTTCCAATAAAAATAGCTATTGTAAAAATCGCAATCCATGTAATGGTAACATACCATAATAATGTACGCATTGGCCCGAAAGATTGGTATTGGCTAAAAAGATTAATCTTTAGGATGAAATAAATTAAGATGCCATTAAGACTCATTATGAATAGAATTGCGATTGTCCCGAACAGCCACTTAGAAAGAAAAAGCTCTTTTCTCGTGAATGGCATTGCAAATAACAGATAGTCTGTTTGATTTTGTCTTTTCCAACTGATTAATGAACAGGCGAGTAATATGAAAATTGGAATGAAGGGGATGATAAGAGT
>NZ_JBFTMA010000891.1:0-1439 GCF_056396725.1 Bacillus sp. 05T31 | reverse complement strand
CTCTTGCGATGATGATTGTGATCATGGTAAAGACTGTCACGATGACGGGCACAAATGGAATGATTGCAAAGGCGGACATAAATTCCCATCTTGCAAAAATAAGAAATTCGATCACTTCTGGTATAAAAAACGTAATTGCTAGTTTTTTATGTCCACCAAAAAAGGTCGCTTTGCGACCTTTTTTACGTTTACTGAAAATGACTTATATCTGCAAATTGTTTTACTTTACCACGGTTTTCATCAAATTCAATCACACTAAGACTCGCGCTATGCATAAATGGCTCTTCCCATACATGTTCAATTTCAAMACCYGCAAAATGCCCTACRAGTAATTTCGCTGCTGCAGCATGAGWRACWATTAAAATATTTTCYCCTTTATGCTTTTCTAAAAGAAAKTGTATCCCTTCAATTACTCTTTTATGAACGGCCGCAAAGTTTTCCCCTGATGTTGACTGAAAAAGATGTGGTTCATTCCAAAATAAATGTACTTCTTCTGGATATTGCATTTCCAAGTCAGCAATTGTTTGCCCTTCCCATATCCCCATGTTTATTTCATAGAAACGTTCATCTTCTATAATTGGAAGATCGCGTTCCCCTTTAATCAATTCAGCAGTATGAAGCGTTCTTTCGCTTGGACTACTATATATGGCATGGAGTGGTAAATCCTTCATACGCTCCCCTAATTGTTTCGCTTGTATCATACCATTCTCTGTTAATGCTGAATTTTTCCGTCCTTGCATCCGCCCTGCTACATTCCATGCTGTCTCACCGTGCCTTGTTACATATACCGTTGTCTTCATTTCACATGCCCCCTTACCATTTTGGCCGCGATTCCCACGGCTCTACTCTCCCTACAATCCATTCTGTGCATTTACTTTCAATTCCTTTTATAACTCCGTCAGCAATCTCTTCATGAGTAAGCCATCTTGCATATGTATCTTCTAAAATAAACCCTAATATAATTCTATAATAACTACATAATGTCCCACCTATTTTTTGTGACTTCGTACGCGATGCACTACTACCTAATATATGAAATAAACTATACTTTTCCGATGACAATTCAACCTCATTACAAATGAGTGATAACGCATCCTTCGCACTTGAGTGTATCCATGCAACAACTAATGTAATTGGGCCATTTCTCTGAATTGTACTTTTAATAGCTAGCTTTATATCTTCATTATTATGATAATCTAAAGGAAGACATGTAATATTTTCTGGTGCGGAACTAGCTTGCATAACATTTTCTAATTTCACTTCATCTCGTCCAATAACAGACACACGAAATCCTTGATCACAAAGCCACATAGAAACTTTCTTTAACATTCCTGTTCCACCAATTACAAGTGCATGCAAATACTCTTCCTCCCTAGTAAAATGTCATATGAGGTTTTTCTTCCCTATAATAATTTAGACGGTCTTGCAGTGTCCCTGAA
>NZ_JBFTMA010000890.1:0-1443 GCF_056396725.1 Bacillus sp. 05T31 | reverse complement strand
CCCCAATTGTTAGACATAGTCTAACAATTGGAGGTGCAGTTTTTTGTATGACAAAATTTACGAAGGATTCAAAGTTAACGCTCGTTCAAGGATTTAATCCAAAAATAATTTCTCAAACAGAATATGCAAAACAGATGCATACTACAAAAGCACAATTTCAATACTGGTTACGCTTATACGAACTCCATGGAGAAGAAGGTTTACACGAGGTCTATACAAATTACACCGCAGAGTTTAAACTAGACGTACTAAATTTTATGGCTCAATCGGGTATATCGTTAATGGATACAGCGGCTATATTCATGATTCCTTCTTTTACAACGGTTTATCAATGGAAGAAGCAATTTGAAGTAGGTGGCTTAGATGCCCTTGAACCAAAGAAAAAGGGGCGTCCATCCATGAAAAATAAAAACACAAAACATGATACGAAAAAGATTCCGGCAGAAGGTTCAGTTGAAGCGTTACAAGCTGAATTAGAACGCTTACGTATGGAAAATGCGTATTTAAAAAAGTTGAATGCCTTAGTTCAAAACAAGGAAAAATCACCAAACAAGACAAGGCACAAGTAGTCTATGAATTAAGGCATAAGTTTCAAGTGAAGAAATTAGTAAAGTTAGCGGGTATCCCTCGAAGCACCTATTATTTTTATGTAAAACAAATGGATAGAATTGATTCAGATGCCGATTTAAAAATAGAAATTAAAGCGATTTATGATGAACACGAAGGTCGTTATGGATATCGTCGTATTCGTGATGAATTAGCCAATCGTAATCAAATAGTGAATCATAAAAAAGTGCAACGAATTATGAAAGAGTTAGGTTTAAAATGCCTTGTACGTATGAAAAAATATAAATCTTATAAAGGAACAGTTGGTAAAATTGCACCCCATATTTTAGAACGTAAATTTACGGCAGATACGCCAAATGAAAAATGGGTAACCGATATTACGGAATTTAAATTATTGGGCGAGAAACTGTATGTATCACCTGTATTAGACTTGTATAATGGTGAAATCATTACCTATACAATTGGCTCTAGACCGACGTATTCACTTGTTTCAGAAATGTTAGAGACAGCATTAGAAGGTTTACCTGAAAATCACCAACTACTGATGCATTCAGATCAAGGGTGGCATTATCAAATGAAACAGTACCGTCACGCATTACAAGAAAGAGGTATCGTACAAAGTATGTCTCGTAAAGGCAACTGTTATGACAACGCAGTAATGGAGAATTTCTTTGGAATCATGAAGTCTGAGTTTCTCTACATAAAAGAGTTTGAAAGTGTAGAGCACTTCAAAATAGAATTAGAAAAATATATAGATTATTATAATACAAAACGGATAAAGGCAAAATTAAAAATGAGCCCGGTGCAATACCGGACTCACTTTTATCAAGCTGCCTAATGAAATAACCGTGTCTAATTTTTAGGGGTCACTTCATT
>NZ_JBFTMA010000889.1:0-2474 GCF_056396725.1 Bacillus sp. 05T31 | reverse complement strand
GTAATAACATACCTCCGAATAAGGCCATCGTTACAATCGCGTTAATTACTAATGTGAAAGTGAACGTCGGATATTTAAACACTTGTAAATCAAGCATTTTATTATCTGTTGTTAACTCTCTCCAAATAAATACAGCTAAACCAATGACACCGATGATAAGTGTTATAACAACTTCTGCACTAGTCCAGCCATTATTTCCAGCTTCACTAAATCCGTACAGTAAGCTACCTAGCCCAATACTTGAACTAATAACACCGAATACATCTAACTTTGTTTTGGACACTGGCTGAGCTAGTGTAAAGAATTTAAAAGATAAGAACGTAATAATTAAACCGATAACAAACATCCCATAGAACATTAAGTTCCAGCTATAGTTTTCAATTACCCAACCTGTTACAGTTGGTCCGATAGCTGGTGCTAAAATCATCGCTACCCCAAGTAACCCCATAGCTGCTCCGCGTTTATTAGGCGGGAATAATGTCATGAAGATATTCATACCAACTGGCATTAAAATACCTGCACCAACCGCTTGAATAACACGGCCTGTCATCATCATTGTAAAGTTTCCTGATGTAGCACAAATGATAGATCCTACAGTGAAGAATAACATTGCTGCTATGAATAATTTACGATACGTAAATCGTGAAACTAAAAATGCACTGATTGGTACTAAAATTCCGTTTACAAGCATGAAGCCTGTAATTAACCATTGTGCTGTTGAAGTTGATACGTTAAATTCATTCATTAATGGAGGCAGTGCAACATTAATGATCGTTTGGTTTAAAATAGAAACGAACATACCGAGAATTAATACAGCTACAACTGCCTTTACATTCACATTCTCTACCGGCAATTGTCTCTTCAGCATTTCTTTTTCCTGTTTTACTTGCTCTTGCTTCCCTGTTTCTAATTCCACTACGTTAGAAGCTTCTGTTTCTTGTTTTTGTTCAAGTTCTTTCTCTACTGTTTCTGCTTGACTTACTTCTATCTTACTTACGGCTGGGACTTGTTCTTCTCCCACATTCGTACTATGATCTAAAGAAACTTTAACTGGTACAACTTGCTTTACTTTCGTATAGTTCGCTGTTGCGTTACTTGATGGTAACATCGAGAATGTATTCGCTGTTGTTAATCCAACTTGTTCTACTTTTCCCGTTAACGTTGTATCTGGGTATGCGTCTACATACACATCTACTGTTTGGCCTTTTTGAACATCATCAATATTTGTTTCTTCAATATTTGCTGTTACCCATAAATTGCTCATATCAAATGCATAAGCAATTGGGCTACCTGCCCCAACGAACGCATTAGTTGTTGCATTTGATTGTACAACTGTTGCGTTTTGCGGAATTGTTACATCTACTGTTTGCTCACCATTTGCTCCTGCTACAGTAACCGCACCTAATTTATCGTTCTCATTGTAATTTTTTCCGACTTCAGCTTTCCAGTCTGTTAATTTACCTGCTACTGGTGATGCAATTGGGATTACTTTCCCGTCAATCTTTGCATTTTCTGTTTTTAAATAGTTTTCCGCTTGATTGTAATAGTAATAACCGCCAATACCGCCGCCCACTAATACAATTAATGTGATAATGTTGATAATTACCATTCTTCGAAACTGATTCATTGCATTCCTCTCCTTATATCGCATATAATTTTTTTCTAAACTATTTACATCCTTAGTGTTTATATTGTTTAATTGTTAATTATATTAACCTTTAAACAAAAAAAGCACACCTTTTACGACGCAAACTATGTTTTGTCTGCATCCTAGCGGTGCTGATTTCTAAAGGACTATCGTTTATAATTATAAATAATTATCCCGAATCTACAACCAACAATTTAAACCTATATGTTGTTTAAACAACATTACACTATACATGTGTTGTTTAAGGTTAAAAAATTAAACGAGGTGAAGTAAAAATGTCTATTAAAAATACAAATGATCCACGTGTAAAACGAACGAGACAACTCATACAGGATGCTTTTGTCGCTTTAGTAGGCGAAAAGGGCTTCGAAAATGTAACTGTGCAACATATCGCGGAACGCGCTCCTGTAAATCGTGCTACATTTTATAGCCATTACCATGATAAATATGATTTATTAGAAAAAAGCATAGAAGAAATGTTAGAAAAACTAGCTGCAGTAATTAAACCACAAAATCGAAATAAAGAAGATTTTCAGCTCACTTTTGATTCACCGCATCCAACTTTTTTAGCTTTGTTTGAGCATATCGCAGACAATACTAATTTCTATAACGTTATGCTCGGCGATAAGGCAGCTGGAAACTATTCTTATAAAATGATGAAAACAATTCAAACACATTTAACATTAAGCYTATCTATTTCMCARCCWGATGATGAAGAMCTYATGGTYCCTCGTGAYATTCTTATTAGTTATGTTACAGGTGCTCATATCGGAATGATTATGTCATGGTTAAAAAGAGGCATGATTTATACCCCGCATTTTATGGC
>NZ_JBFTMA010000888.1:0-1458 GCF_056396725.1 Bacillus sp. 05T31 | reverse complement strand
TCTTTATACTGTTTGAATGATAACTATATTACTGGTTTAAAAAACACCGCTCATTTATTTCTTATGCTCGTAATAAAATAAAGTGAACCTTTAATTAGTGGGGATTTTGTCCATCCCCCACTGATTATTAGTTGAATCAATCGGGCTTTTACGAGCAGCCCCACCCTCACCTAACTTCTTTGCTTTAGCCGACTTTTGAGATGGGAGTATTACTGCTCGTTAATAGCGGGATAAATGGAATGATTCATAACCAATACCACATTTAAACTCATAGAAAAGGGAGGTAATGGAATGTACCAAAGCAATTCAAACAATACATCTAAAGAATTCTCAAAAGCACTCCCTCTCTCCCTATTCGACGTGAAAAACGAGTTACAACAAAAAAGCGATCTCATCTCTTCTGTTACCATATATAAATTAACGAAAGAAGAGCAACTTATCATCGATAAAATTAAAGCTCAGACAAAAGAACTAAATAAAAATAACGTCACAAGAACACGTGCATACTACCAATTTTACATTCAATATCCAGAAATACATTGGGCACTACTTGGGCATATCGTATCACGTAACGGTGGCTGGAATATGACAGATTTAAAGGGAGATTTATATACGAGGCTTTTATCCGAGAAAGATCAAATTACATTTTTCTCTTTTTTAGAAAGAGGAAATTGGCTCATTTTCCAAGATGTATATCCTCAATTTTTACTATATGAGCAAAGTGTAAAAAAATCAAAAAAGCTATTTCACCTTCTCACTCACTTAAATGTTTCTACATTTATGGAAACAATGTGGAACGATTTTTGGAAAACAGGTAACAAAAAAACATTAGCGATCGCAACTATTATTAATGAACAAAACTACTTAGAAAAAAGAGTTATTCAAAATGCACACTTTAAAAAGACTGTATTAAATAGTATTGGATTTAAACTCTTTGATTTTTTTCAGTTTAATCATATCCTTTTCCCATTTTACGAAAATGATAAAAAGCAAAAAGTATTACTATTTGGTGATACAATGAAACATTTCACTTCTTTGCATGAACGAATTTCACTTGGAAAACGGTTGTATTCATTGTTATTTCGGGATACACATATTTTATCTCAAATAATAAACTGGGTCCATCACCATCCACATACAGGCTCAAGAAAAGATTACTGGCCTCATTTATTTTCTAGTGTAAATGAATCTTTTTCGCGTGAGTTTTATAAACGCCGAATAAAGAAATGCCAGTTACGTAGTGACGCGTATCGTATATACAGCCCTGCACTCATCTATGCATGGCGGGATATGAAACATGAAGAAGTTGAAAATGAAGATTGGTTTAACGATTGGCAAGTTGTAAATTATTTAGTTGATAAGGAGGAAAATATAAATGGACAAATTACAGAAGACTACTGCAAAACACTCGAAAAAATTGAACTCGCAATTCTCGCAAAGAAAAATGTCCTCCTTCGA
>NZ_JBFTMA010000887.1:0-1463 GCF_056396725.1 Bacillus sp. 05T31 | reverse complement strand
TAAAAAAGGGATTGTTCGAATCCTTTTTTGGCAGGGATTAGCGATTTGTGTTAGTAATTTAGTCCTTATTTTTATACAAATGGCGGATTCTATTTCCTTGTATACTTTGCTTATTCGTGCGGGAGAGCAAGTTGAAAATGCAAAGGTACTAAAAGGTGTTTATGATAGAAGTATCCCACTTATGCAATTAGGTACTGTTGTGACAACTTCTTTCTCATTGTCACTTATTCCTATTATTACAGCGGCGAAAGAAAGAGGAGATCTTTCATTTATTCAAGAAAAAGTAAAGTTAGCAATGAAAATAACATTTGTTATTGGATCTGCAGCTGCTATTGGATTAACTTGTATTATTCAACCTACAAATATTATGTTGTTTGAAAATAGTGATGGATCAGATGTGTTATCGATTTTATCTTTATCTATTTTATTTAGTTCATTGTCAATTACAACTGCTTCCATTTTGCAAGGAGTGGGACAAACATTAAAACCAGCAATATTCGTTGTATTTGGAGGTTGTTTGAAGTTAGTTTTAAACTATATATTAATGCCGTATTTTGGTGTAAAGGGAGCTGCAATTGCAACTTTAGTTGCGCTTATTGTAATTGCCTTGCTAAATAGTGTGTTACTTATGCGAGCTGTATCGGAGACGCTTATTAATAGGCGGAATATGTTAGGTGTAGCTATTAGTGGTATCGGTATGGGGTTTGTATTAATAATCTTTATGCGTATGTTACGAATGTCCGGATTAGTAATTGATACAGGACATAGAGGAATTGCGACGCTTGAAGCGCTGTTAGGTGTAGCTATCGGTGGATTAGCATATATGTTTTTAATTTTAAAATTACGTGTATTTACAAAAGAAGAATTAGGAACCGTTATGAAACAAGAGAAAAAAGAAGGTTCATTGAAGAAGAGTGGATAGAGGTGACTGGTTGTGAGTGGAATCATTACTATTTTAGGATTAGGTGCTGGTGAGTTAGATCAGTTAACGATGGGTGTATATCGAAAGATAAAAGAAGCAGACCATATGTTTGTTAGAACGAAGGAGCACCCAGTTATAGAAGAATTGGAGAAAGAAGCTATAAAGTATACGGCCTTTGATAATGTATATGAGGCACATGATACATTTGAAATCGTATATGAAACAATTGCGAATACATTGCTAGAACAAGCTAAAGGCGCAGAAATTATTTATGCTGTTCCAGGTCATCCGCTTGTAGCAGAAAGAACAGTTCAGCTACTTTTGGAAAAAGGAGAAGCAGCAAATATTGAAGTGCGAATTGAAGGTGGACAAAGTTTCCTTGATCCGATGTTTGCAAGTCTAAAAATTGATCCGATTGAAGGGTTCCAATTAATTGATGCTACATCATTTGAAAGAGGACAATTAGAATTACGTCAACATTTAATCTTTTGCCAAGTGTATGATGCATTCGTTGCTTCAGATGTGAAGCTAACGTTAATGG
>NZ_JBFTMA010000886.1:0-1478 GCF_056396725.1 Bacillus sp. 05T31 | reverse complement strand
CCAATCTAAAAAGTCGCTTTCCTTAGGTAAGGGAAAGCGACTTTTTGTGTAGTCTTATTCAATTAAATGGCCCGATTGTTGAAGAAAGAGATACTCTGCAAAATAGATCTTTTTATCAAACTTTATTTTAAATCAACAATAGGTAAATTTCTTGGCCATTATTTTGCTTCACATAAAATTCTATACAAAAAAGCAACCTATAAATTTAGGCTGCTTTTTATTCCGTCTTTTATTACTTAGCTAATTCTTTCGTTCCCTGCATTACATCAACGAAAAATCCCCAGTTATTCACAACAGAAGAAATACTAATATGTTCATCTGGAGTGTGAACATTAAAGATATCTGGACCGAATGAAATAGCATCTAACTCAGGCATTTTTTGAACAAATACACTGCACTCAATTCCTGCATGYACTGCGAAGATTTCAGCATCTTTGCTGTATTTTTCTTGGTGCACTTTTTCGAATAAATTACGGATAGGCGAATTAGGATTATATGGCCACTCTGGATATTCAGACTCTTTTTCAAATGTTGCCCCTACTAATTCCGCAATATACTTAATTTCATCTACAATATGTTGTTTTAAACTACTTACAGAACTTCTCACTTCGCTTCGTAATTTAATCTCATCTTGCAGTGTTTGAATAACTCCTAAATTAGTTGAGCTTTCTACAAGACCTTTAATATCCATGCTCATACTTTGTATACCATTTGGAATTAAGAATAATGAAGAAATAAGCTGTTTTTGTGTTTCTTTAGAAAAGACTTTTTCCGCCTTTTCTTCTACTTTTGTAAGTGAAACATGAACATCCGGATCAACAGCACGTAGCTCTTCTTGTAACATACGTGTCCATGATTTTAGTTTTTCTTCTACTTGCTGTACATCTTCTGCACGTAATAAAATTGTAGCTACACTTTCACGCGGAATTGCATTTGTTTTTAAGCCGCCATGAACTTCACTCATATTAAACTGAATGTGAAGTGATAAATCACGTAAAACTCGTCCTAATACTTTATTCGCATTACCGCGTTGTTTATCAATTTCCAAACCAGAATGTCCACCTTTAAGTCCCCCAACATATAGTCGGTATGTGTCCATATCTACTGACGCTTCATCCCAAATCACTGAAATCGTTTCAACTGCTTTCGCACCACCTGCGCTACTCACTAGTAATTTATGATCTTCTTCAGAATCAATATTAATAAATATTTTTCCGTCAAAATGATTTGAATCAACAGCGAATGCACCGCCCATTGTCGTTTCTTCTTCAGTTGTAATAACAACTTCTAAAGCTGGATGCGGGATGTCTGTTGAATCCAATAATGCTAATGCATATGCAACGGCAATACCATTATCAGCACCTAAAGTAGTTTCGTTTGCATATAACATATCTCCAATAATTCTTAATTCAATTGGATCTTTCTCAAAATCATGAACTGTCGCTTGGTTTTTTTCACACACCATATCAGAGTGCCCC
>NZ_JBFTMA010000885.1:0-1483 GCF_056396725.1 Bacillus sp. 05T31 | reverse complement strand
CAAATCTTCTTTATAGCGTTTCATTAGGTCAAGTTCTACATCCACTTGATTTGCAAACGTATGTAAATCATTTTGCATAATAAGAAGCATTGATTTTTGTAAATCTGCTATTGATAGTTTTGTTGTTAAATCATATATTTTTTGGTTTTGTTTCTCTAGATCATCTAAATGTGCTTTTTGCTCTGCTGTTAGTTTATTTACTTCAGCGAAAGCACCAAATGTTTTCTTAATTTTTTCAGTGTCAATGGCTTTCATCAAGTCATACTCTTGCGTTTTTGCGGCCGCAGCTGCAGCTATTTCACCTTGTTTGCTTTTCTCAATTGCTTCACGAGCTGCTTTTTTTGCCGATTCAATCTCTAAAGCAGTTTTACCCTTTTCTTTCGCTTCTTGCGCTGCTTTTGTCTCTGCTTCTAAAATAGAGTTGTTAATTTCTTTTCCTTTGTTATACGCTGCCAACCCTGCTTGAGCAGCMGGTTCAATGATWTCTTTTGAAAGRYTATAGACTTCTTTGAATATAACAAAYCCTTGTTCATTTAAAGCTCCTGGTAMTAATGCTATTTGTTGTAAATCATTTTGAATTGCATTTTTTGTATTTAGTAATTCATTTTTTAGCTGGTCTATTTTCCCTGTTCCATCTGAACTTAGTACATCCTGCGCTTTTGTCACATYAGTATCGARATCTTTWARTTTTTTATCAAGCTGTAATTTAAGATCTGTTAATTCATTAATYTGWCGTTGYRCATTKTCTTGGTTCGTCATAGCCATTTCTTGAAGAACTTCAAGTCTATCCAMAAAMCCTTCTTTATCTTCTTTATTGTCTACAAACGCTTTTAATGTTGGATAATAGCTATTAAATTTCGTTACAAATCCTTTACTTTTTGAATTTACTAGAATTAAATGTGGATAAAGTTCTGCTGACCATTCCTTCATATCTTGCTTGATTAGGGATTGATTTGTATTTAAAGCTGGGACTTCCTCTAACTGTACATTAGGACTCATTAAAGCTTGATCAATATATGTTTGGATTAATTTAGATTGTGCACCTAATTTTCGTAATGATGAGGAAATATCTATGCTTCCCTGTTGAGTTTCTGCYTGAACGATTGGYGTTGCGAGAGTATTGATAGGAATAGTCGMTCCAGTWACRATTGATGTYATTAAAAATCCTGTMATWATTTTATTYTTCATTCCGTACACCCCTTTACTATTGTTTTTTTTACAACTTTATTCATACAACTTGTACAACCTAGCGCTAGGTTCTCTCCTTGCACACGCTTGAGAAAGGAGAAGTCTTTCGGATAGAGTGTTAAACCCTCGTTATTATTTACTTCTCATAGAATGTAAGAATTTTACTTCTTCCTCATTTAAATAGTATGTTTTTCACAAGTAAAMAATAAAGTTTCATCAGCTATATTTGAATTAGCTGCCCAATGAATAGTAAAATATTTATTTTTCACTAGATTTCCAGTTTGCATTACAAGAG
>NZ_JBFTMA010000884.1:0-1484 GCF_056396725.1 Bacillus sp. 05T31 | reverse complement strand
GTCAAGTATGATAGTATCTCAACGCCCCTCTGAAATTTCTCCAACTGTTTTTTCACAATGTAATAATTTTGTTGTAATGCGCTTAACAAATCCAGATGACCAAAATTATGTGAAGCGTTTATTGCCAGATAGTTTTGATGCATACACAGACTCTTTATCAATGTTGGACACTAAGGAAGCACTATTGATTGGAGATTCCATATCTACACCATGTTTAGTGAAAATTAACGATGCTAACCCTCTCCCTAAGTCAGAGAATATTTTATTCTTAGAAGAATGGAATAAAGATTGGGTAGATATTGAATTCGAAAGTCTTTTTGAAAAATTAATAAGTAAAAAGCAGTTACCTGTATTAGCAACATAAAGATTAAATGTGATAGAGACGAAGTAAAAGAATGTTTTGAGCATGTGCTAAATCTTTTCATGTAACACCTTCATTAATTATCTTTCAAATAAAAGTATATAATTGAAACAGGGATATTAGAAGTGGATTCAGAGTTAGAGGTAATTTAAGAAATATTAATTATGTAAAATAAATCACTTGTATTTAAAATTGCACTCAGTATTTTTATAAATAAAGGAATAAAAAAGTTTTGGGTTTTTCCAATAAATGAATCAATAGAAAAGGTAAATTAAAAGTATGGATTTCAAGCAGCAAAAAAGTTAGCAAACGGACACGAGTTTTTAAGTGGAAAAGTATTAGAGAAGTTCGAGAAAAATTCTTATTGAACTATAGGGTGCGTTTGTGGAATATGCTTCAATAAAATAATCAAACCTTTTTATATAGAATCAAATCGATTATCTTAAATAAGGGTATGTTTTGATCAATCTTTTTTCAAAACATGCTCTTTATATTAGTTTCTATAAAATGGTTATTAGTAGTAATTTAATCAAGTCTTATTTTAAGACTATAACATAGATATTGTTACAAAGGTTTATTAAAATGCCTTATCATGACCAAAGGTAACCATTGTGAAATTAAATTGTGAAATGATATATTTAATGTGTATATAAAAATAAATATCTATTAAAATTAATAGAAGATAAAAATTCTGGTAGGATTGGATATAATTTCAAATTAAGTTTATACAGGAAAATTATGGAGGGTGATTTACATTTATGATTTACATTACAAGTTACTTCTCACAAAGAGATAAAAAAGGTTTTCATTTAATACCGGATAATTGGGATGATTATAATTATTCTACATTGTTTAATGTTGAATATATTGATGACAATTTTCAAACTCATAAAATTGGTTTAGTGAAAATAGGATTCAAAGGTCAAATTCAAGAAAGAACTGAACCGAAATTGGATTTAGCTTTTGAAGAGTTACCAGAAGGATTCTTTTCAGTTGGACAAAACGGAAAGTATTATAGTCAAATAAGGAAATTAGATGATGATGATTTAAGAATGGATTTTCTCCATGGTATGAAAGATGTAGCATATAGTCACGAAATATATGAATTATATAAGGATGAAGA
>NZ_JBFTMA010000883.1:0-1486 GCF_056396725.1 Bacillus sp. 05T31 | reverse complement strand
ACGTATAGTCGATGATTTACAACAATTCTCTTTATTACTTATGTTTTTGAGTACATTAATATTTTACAGATACTTAAAGAAGATTAAACGAGAGAGAAAACTGACTTCTTTCGAATGGACAATGTATTTTGTCACTCAATTCGCGACTTCCATTTGGGCAATTACTTATTTTATTAAATTCTTGTCTGAATCGTAAGTTACATTAAACCATTTTAGTTTACTGGGTTATTGTTATCTATTAGGGATATAAATATAGTCCGTATCTAAGTCAATGACGACATCGCACTTAATGTCTTCTTGTAATGACTTTGGAATGTTTTCAAAATGATAACGTACACAAAATAAATTTATAAGCTCCTCATTAGATAACTCTTCATTTTTTACGTTAAAATACATTTTTTTTAACTTACTGATAGAACAGTTATGACCAATAACATACTCATTAATTCCATATCCATCAAATTCAATTATCATGTTATCACTGTTGAGTGCTAGCCAACATTATAGCTTTAATTTTGGATGAATCTTTCCTATTGATTATTATAGCTTAAAGTTTAGTGAGAATATATTTTTTATAAAGTGAGAGAGTAGTAATGGAACAATATAAATTAGTTCTAGAAGGGCCTAAACAACTGAAGTGGCAAACGGATAAAATTAGGTCTTTACAGGATGATGAAATTATCGTTAAAACAATCGCAGGTGCAATTAGTATTGGAGCAGAGTTACCACAGTATAAAGAATCGGATGTTACAGATACAAATCCTTTTTATCCAAGAGAAACTGGATATGAAAGTTATGGTGAAGTTATTCAAGTTGGTAATAAAGTAACAAATTTAAACATAGGCGATAAAGTGGTTTCTTTTTATGGGCATCAAACGATAGGAATAGTTAAGGGACATAAAGTAATTCGAATACCTAGTTATATAAAGCCTAAAGTTGCCTTATTATCCATTCTTTCATGTGATGCCGCTAAAGGAGTATTAAAACTAAACCCACAACAGGATAAAAAAGTACTTATAACTGGAATGGGAGTTATGGGTTTACTCACATGTTATTTCTTAAAATACTATGCAGGTGTGGATCATGTGGATGTTGTTGAACCTAATAGAAATAGAAGAGAATTGGCACAGAAATTTGGAGCAAAAAACATATATGATTCAGAAGAGCGAATAATAGAAACATATAGTTACGGTTTCGAATGCTCAGCTACACATAGCGGATTTCGTACATTGCAAAAGCTCTTAATAGTAATGGTGTAATATGTATACTTTCAGATGGTAATAAAGAAGAACTAACATTAACCGCCGACTTTTATCGGAAAGAATTGCAAATCATTGTGTCAAGTGACGGATATGATTATCAAAAACATGCAGATTGGTTTTTTAGAAAAATAGAACAAACACCATTTATAGAAGAAATTTCTCAACATGAAATACATTATACTGCACTCATACAATGTTTTGAGAAACTGAGTCAAGAGATAATT
>NZ_JBFTMA010000882.1:0-1494 GCF_056396725.1 Bacillus sp. 05T31 | reverse complement strand
TCTTTATTCAATGATGTTTCAACAGAACCTGTATTTTTCACCTTTAATATTTTTATTTTTCAACCATAAGTATACCTAGAAATATTCTAAAAACTAGTTGAAAATCTTTTAGATTCTAACTTTCTTATAATACCACTTGCTATTTCTTCAATATTTTCATTTAGAAAGAAATGATTACCTTCAAATGAATTGAAGGTACACGATTTACTTGTGTATTGTTTCCATTTTTTTACCTCATCATATGTAGTTAATTCATCATTTTTTCCGTTCAATACAAGAAAATCAATGTCACATGCTCGTATATTGTTGTTATGTATATATGTCTCTACAATTTTAAAATCTGCTCTTAGAATGGGGAGAAAAATTCCCATTAATTCTTCTGATTGAAGTACCCCGGACGGTGTACCTCCCATTGCAATAACTTCTCTTTTAAATTGTTCGTTAGAAAGATTATGTCGGATATTTTTCATTTTACTATTTGGGTGGTTTCTACCGGACAAAACAAGAAATTCAKGCAATACGTTTTTAGAATCTTGTATTTTTCTGGCTACTTCATAGGCAATCAAACTTCCCATGCTATGCCCATATAGAATATAGGGCGAATGCTCTATCTGCTTAGCTATACTAGTGTAGACATCATTTACGGCCTCTTCCATACTTTGGTACAAGCTTTCTTCAATTCTATATCCTCTACCAGCTAACTCTATTGGGACTACTTCAATATATGGATTAAAGTAATTTTTCCATTTTGYGTAACTAAACGCAGATCCCCCAGCATGTGGAAAGCAAAAAAGTTTAGTCTTCTGCATTGATTTTCTCCTTACTTTAAAATTTGTTTATATTTTGGCAAATTGTATAAATATCTTTAATTATTATATCCTGCGGAAATTCTTCCCTTGTTGCACAAGCAGATATCTTATAATTCGGCTCAATGCTATATTGTCTAAAGTAAAAGTCTTTAGGTATATTCTTATATGAGATTAAAGTTCGTGACTCTTTTTTTATAGAAAATGAATTTAACGGGATATAAAGCCCTTTTCCAATCGTTTTTATATAGCTTTCTTTTAATGTCCATATATCATAAAAATAATTAATTTGTTCATCAGAATTCATACTAGATATATCATAAAATTCTTCATCTGAAAAAAACTCATTTGCTAATTTAAGAGCCTCTATTTCTGAAACTTTCTCTATATCAATCCCTACATTAGAATTAGCAGTGCCACAAACCACCCATTCTCCTGAATGTGAAATATTAAAATGAAAGTCAGAAAAGTTTTCAACAAAAGGTTTTCCATACTCATTATATATAAATCTAATTTCTTCATTATTCATTTTATACTTTTGGCAGACTAGAGATCGGATTAACAAATCTCCTATTAAAGTCCTATTAATATCACATAAATTTAATAACCGCTTCATTCGTTCTCTCTTCTCATTTGAAATCAAGTTACTAAATTGATTAAACAAATGATTTCCAATATTCTTTGGTAT
>NZ_JBFTMA010000881.1:0-1496 GCF_056396725.1 Bacillus sp. 05T31 | reverse complement strand
ATCATAAGCTTGTCCAGGTGTGAAGTGGAAGCTGCCATCGATTTTTTCATCGAATAGAATGTCTCCCATTGGATGTAAGATGTATGGGTTTACGCCGATTGCGAACTCACCAACGTAGCGTGCGCCTTCGTCTGTATCGAAGATTTTGTTAATGCGCTCTGAATCGTTTGCAGTTGCGTCAACGATTTGGCCATTCTCAAATTTAAGTTGTACATTTTCAAATGTATAACCGTTGTAAGGTGATGGTGTGTTATAAGAAACTGTACCGTTAACAGAATCGCGAACTGGTGCAGAGTATACTTCACCATCTGGAATGTTTAAATGACCCGAGCATTTAATAGCTGGAATGTCTTTAATAGAGAATGTTAAGTCAGTTCCAGGGCCAGTTAAGCGAACCTTATCTGTTTTATTCATTAATGTAACAAGGCTATCCATCGCCTTATCCATTTTACCGTAGTCTAAGTTACAAACTTCGAAGTAGAAGTCTTCGAAAGCTTCTGTGCTCATTTTAGCAAGCTGCGCCATAGAAGCATTTGGGTAGCGAAGAACAACCCAGCGTGTTTTCGGAACACGGATGTCTCTATGAACTTTTTTGCCAACTGTTTGGCCGTGAACTTTCATACGTTCACTTGGAACGTCAGCTTGTTCGTTAATGTTATCRCCAGAGCGAAGGCCAATGTAAGCATCCATATCTTTCATTACACTAGCTTCATATGCAGCGATTTGTTCGAAATGTTCTTCAGTAGCACCCATTAATAAAGAGCGATCTACTTGATGATCTTTTAAAGAAACGAATGGGAAACCACCAGCTGCATATGCTTCTTTTACAAGTGCAGTTACAAGTTCTTTTTGTAAGCCAAAGTTTTCAATTAATACTTTTTCGCCTTTTTGTAAACGAATAGAGTAGTTAATTAAATTGTATGCTAACTTTTCAATGCGTGGATCTTTCATATGTAAAGCCTCCCTACTAATTATGTATCCTCTCCTATTGTAACCTACTTAGTGGAATTTGTTGAATCATTTATGTTAAAGTTAACGAATAAGTATGAAAATTCTAATGAAAAGATAGGGATTAGAATGAAACGGAAAATGATTGTATAATGGGAGAAAGTATGAAAAAGATAAAGGAAGTGATGAAATGCAAGTTCTTCTATATGTAAGTGCGGCTATTATCGCGGTTGCTTTCGCAGTATTAGTAGTGTATGTATGCAGAACGTTGTTATCGGTTCAGAAGACGTTAGAAAACGTTGCGAGCACGTTAGAAGGTTTAGAAAAGCAAATGCAAGGAATAAGCGTAGAGACGGAGCAATTATTACATAAGACAAATGCGTTAGCTGATGATATTCAACAGAAGTCACAGTCGCTAAATAAAGTAGTAGAAGGTGTGGATGGAATCGGAACGACGATCCACTCTTTAAATACGAAGCTTCGCAATGTATCAGAGTCTGTTACGGACGAAATTGAAAATAATGCAGATAAAGTGGCACAAGTTGTAC
>NZ_JBFTMA010000880.1:0-2809 GCF_056396725.1 Bacillus sp. 05T31 | reverse complement strand
ATATTAAACAACAAATTTTAGAGCATATTCAAGAATGTCGTGAAAATGGGGAGGATAGTATAAATGATCTAGGTACGCCTCAATTATTTGTTCAAGACTTTTTGGAGATAAATGAAATTGATCTGCGAGTGAAAATGAAACAACTTCAAAATATAAATAAAAAATCTAATACATTAATCATAATTGGCATATTCGTCGCATTTATTACATACCTCATTTCACAAACCACACTTTCAATATTTTTAACTGAATCCCTTAATCCAACCAACAGTGAAAATAACTTTAATTTTAATCTTTTATATCGAATAGCAGAAAATCAATGGTGGAACTCTATATTAATAATGATTAGTTTAATGGCTTCTTTATTAATATCTATAATTTTAGTAATTTATAAAAAAAGAAAGTTATCCGAAGTACATTAAGATGAAGATATCGAAATATAAATTGTTTCTAATTTGTATAGTTTGTAATGTATTAATGTTATGTATTGCACATTCAAAAGTTTACGCTCAGCAAAATATTAGAGTTACTTTAGATATTTATATTGAAAAATTTTTAAAGGAACATAAAATTCCAGGAGCTTCWGTWGCWATTGTACATMATARAGATGTATTTTACACAAAATTATGGGGGGTTACTGGAGAATCTGAAAAAAAGATAACTAGTAAAACACCATTTGCAATTGGATCAATAAGTAAATCTTTAACTGGTCTAGCTATAGTGAAGTTAATAGAAAATAAAAAAATAAATTTAGAGGATTCAGTTCAACAATATCTTCCTTGGTTTAAAGTAAAAGATAATCAATCGACCTCAAATATAACAATCCAACATCTACTAACACATTCAAGTGGAATGAGTACCTATGAAGGTTTAGCRTTATCAGATAAGCAATCAAAGACTACTACGGCTATAAAAGAAAATGTAATGAAACTGTCGAATGTAACATTAACTGCTCCCCCAGGACAAAAATATCAATATAGTAATGCAAATTATCTCGTTCTTGGTGCACTTATTGAGGAAGTTTCAAAAGAAACATACTCTACTTATATGGAGAAGGAAATTTTTCAGCCATTAAAAATGAATGGTACAGCAGCAAATAGTGAGGATTCTTATAAAAATGGTTATTTAACAGGTTACCAATCATGGTTTGGAATACCAAGAAAAAGTACGGTGTCGTATGATAATGGTGGGTCACCATACGGCTATATTACAGCAAATCTAGAAGATATGATTCAATTCATTAAGTTTTTGAATCACCAAGAGCATACACAATTTTTAAATAAAGATAGTATGGATCTTTATTTATCTCCATTATATAAAATAGATTCAGCGAAATATTATGGTTTTGGACTGAGGACAACAAATATAAATGGAAACGAAAAGATGGTTTGGCATTCAGGCTCAACTCCTGATTCACATTACCAGAATTTAAAAAAGGGATTATTAATATTTTGAATGGTGAAGAACCGGTTGATATACCAAAAAATATACCAATAGTTCAAATTGTTATGTCAATATTAATATTCGCACTTTTCATTACAGCAATTATGTTAATAATAAAGTATAAACGTAAGAAAATTTGTAAAAAAATGACCTGGCTTTTTCTAGGGAGTTTATTTCTGATATTATCTATTACTTTAATTCCACTTCTTATTTATAGTACAAATTCACCGTGGCAGACGATTAAAACGTTTTCTGCAGATGTAGCGTTGCTCATTAGTATTATAGTTACTTTATTGAATGTAAATGGATTAATATCAATATATATTGCGTTGAAAAGTGAATTGGTAAATAAGTCGTAAGAGCTTTTAATTATATAAATATAATACAATAAATAATTGTTTAAACTGTTATAAATAGTTGACTCTCACACAATGTCATTGTTTAAGATGAAAATGAGCTTCGAAGTAGATGTAACTTATAGGAGGAAATGATGTTTAAAATAGGAGATTTTTCAAAACTA
Source organism: Bacillus sp. 05T31 (assembly GCF_056396725.1). Taxonomy (NCBI): domain Bacteria; kingdom Bacillati; phylum Bacillota; class Bacilli; order Caryophanales; family Bacillaceae; genus Bacillus; species Bacillus sp. 05T31. Next base: position 846 of record NZ_JBFTMA010000880.1, on the reverse strand, counting down.
TCTTCCATTAGTATACGTATGTTGAGACACTATGATAAAGTGGAATTATTACAACCAGTAAAAGTCGATGAGCAGAGTGGTTATCGATTTTATTCAGCAGCCCAATTAAAGAAAGTAAATCAAATTCAAGTGTTAAAAGATATGGGATTTAATATTGCCATAATTAAAGAAATAGTAGAGAGTGAAAATATTGAAGTAATAAAGTCACAATTTGAAAATCGTAGTGCTCAAGTAAAGGAAGAAAAGGACGATCTCAAAAAACAATTACGTCTCCTCGAAGACTCAATGAAAACGATGAGAGAGGATGTTATTGAAATGAACTATCATGTTTCATTAAAAGAAATTCCAGAAAGAAATGTAGCAAGTGTTAGAAAGGTTATTCCATCGTATAATTGCGAAGGGGATTTATGGAGTATATTGATGCAAGAAATTAATGTTAAAAATATTAGTATAGCTAATCCGAGTTATAGTATTGCTACATTCCATGATCAAGAATATAAGGAAAATGATGTGGATGTAGAAATACAGATAAATATTTTAGGAGAGTATGAAAATACAAAAGATGTTCATTTTAAAAAGATAGAGCCATCCTATGTAGCTTCAATAACAGTTAACGGAAGTTACGAACAAATGACAGCTGTAAATGAGGCTGCAGCAAAATGGATTGAAACGGAAGGTTATGAATTAGCAGGCCCGATGTTTAATATTTATCATGTTAGCCCAGCGATGGAATCAGATCCTAATAAGTGGGTTACAGAGGTTTGTTATCCGATAAACAAATAAGTAATAAAAAAGGCATGTTCTATGCCTTTTTTATTTTATCAATATTCTTGATACTACTAGAAC
>NZ_JBFTMA010000879.1:0-2358 GCF_056396725.1 Bacillus sp. 05T31 | reverse complement strand
CTATAGATTATGAACAGAAACAAATAAATAGACAAGTGACAGAAATAGCGGCATATTTTCAAGATAAAAATGATACGCTCTCGAGCAAAACATTTGAAAACAGTAATGAATTTCTTAACAACATGATTGATAAACATCAAATGATTCGTATTATCGGAAATGATGGAAAACCCATTGTTACTGTTTCGCGAGATTTTAATGAAGCTTGGATAAAACCAAAACAGGTTACCCAAGATGAATCATTTATAAAAAGACATATAGAAGATCGAATATTAGTTGAGCGCATACCAATTCAAACAAAAAAATTCACGGGAACTATTGAACTTACGAAAAACTTAGAGACATTTGATCATTTATTAAAAATTATCTTAGTGGTAATGGTCTTTGCAGGGATATGTGGATTAGTGTTTAGTTTTTTAGGTGGAATACTTATAACGAAAAAGCTTTTATCAAGTGTCCAAAACATAACGGATACGATGAAGCGTATTAAGAAAAACGGACTAAATGAAAGAGTTCCAGTACGAGAAAATAATGATGAACTCGCAAAATTATCGATTCTTTTTAATGAAATGATGGATGAAGTAGAAACTTCTTTTACACAGCAAAAACAGTTTGTAGAAGACGCATCGCATGAATTAAGAACACCATTAACAATTATTCAAGGGCACTTATCAATGCTGAATCGATGGGGGAAAAATGATTCAGCAGTATTGGATAAATCTCTTCAATCCAGTTTAAAAGAAGTAGATCGATTAAATAAATTAGTTTCAGAACTGCTAGAGCTATCAAGGGCTGAATCAGAACAGATGCATCCAGTAGCAGTCGAACGAGTCCATGTTAATAGCGTATTAAAACAAGATACAAAAGAAGTAAATCAGTATATTTGCATTGAATCAAGTTTACAATCGGGAAAAATTAAAATTTGCATAATAGATCATGGAGCGGGAATACCTGAAGCAGATTTACCTTTTGTTCTTAACCGCTTTTATCGAGTTGATAAAGCGAGAAGTCGTAAACAAGGTGGCAATGGACTAGGTTTATCAATTGCAAAACGGCTTGTAGAAAAATATAACGGAACTATTCAATTAGAGAGTAAAGAAAATGAAGGAACAATTGTTACCATTACATTTCCTTATGCTACTCATTAATAGTTAAAGGTAGAAAATTCTTTTTGAAAACGCTCTTTAAAAGGAGGAATACATTTGTATTTCCTCCTTTTTTGATGCTTAGWAATCAAAWTAWTTTATTTRTTTCGATATTTMWAGTACATTGAAAGKATTAAGGGGGAATAATTAATGRAAGYTATTGTACATCAACATAAAAAAGGATTARAAGGTTTAGAATATAAATTATCASCKGAGATAACWCCTAAKGCSGGGGAAGTTAAAGTGAAATTAARARCAGCAGGTTTAAATCATCGTGATTTATTTATWATGAATAATAGAAAAGAAATGGAAYTACCATTARTTTTAGGRTCAGATGGTGCAGGTATTGTTAYRGAAYTAGGAGAAGRWGTTTCAAATATYWCACTACATACMGAGGTTATTATWAACCCTAGTRTTGGATGGAATAATACTCAYGAAATACCAGAGTTACCTGAAGTACTAGGTGGACCAGCCGATGGAACGTTTGCCGAATATGTTATTGTGCCCGCTGAAAATGTAGTGAAAAAGCCATCCTATCTTACGTGGGAAGAATCTGGTGTGTTATCTTTATCGGCATTAACTGCATATAGAGCGCTTTTTACAAAAGGTAGATTGAAATCTAAAGAACATGTTCTAATTCCGGGAATTGGCGGTGGTGTAGCTACTTATGCTATGTTATTTGCTAAAGCAATTGGAGCAAAGGTGAGTGTTACTTCAAGGATAGAGAGCAAAAGAAAGGCTGCAGAAAAATATGGTGCAGATTTTTCTTTTAATAGTTCTGGTAATTGGGAAGAGTGCTTACATGGAGAAAAAGTAGATTTAATTATAGATAGTATAGGTCCAGCAACTTTCTTAAAATATTTTGATATATTAAAACCAAATGGAAGAATCGTTAATTTTGGTGCAAGTTCAGGAGATAAAATTGTGTTACCGTTACGAGCATTATTTTATAATCAAATCGATATTATGGGAACATCAATGGGCAGCAGTGAGGAATTTAATGAGATGATTCATTTTATAGAGGAACATAATATTAAACCAATCATTGATAAAGTATATCCATTAGAAGAAGCAATTCAAGCTTTAAATCGAATGCAGCAAGGGGAACAATTCGGTAATATTGCCCTTCGTATGGAATGAAAATATGATTTCGTAGATAGTATTTTTAAATGAACGTGTTAAGTATTATATTCATACATGGAGTGTTTACCAT
>NZ_JBFTMA010000878.1:0-1501 GCF_056396725.1 Bacillus sp. 05T31 | reverse complement strand
ACATGCCACTTGGTCTACAAATCATTGGTAAACACTTCGATGAAACGACGATTTACCGCGTTGCACATGCGTTTGAGCAAGCAACAGACTATCATACAAAAAAAGCAAGTCTGTAAGGAGGCGAGCATAGATGAATTTAGAAACAATTATTGGTTTAGAGGTTCACGTTGAGTTAAAAACAAATTCGAAAATTTTCTCTGCGAGTCCAACAGAATTCGGAGCGGAGCCAAATACACAAACAAGTGTAATTGACTTAGGATACCCAGGGGTACTTCCTACTTTAAATAAGGAAGCAGTTAACTTTGCAATGAAAGCCGCAATGGCATTAAACTGTGAAATCGCAACGGAAACGAAGTTCGACCGTAAAAACTATTTCTACCCAGATAATCCGAAAGCTTACCAAATCTCTCAATTTGATAAGCCAATTGGTGAAAATGGTTGGATTGAAATCGAAGTAGACGGTAAAAAGAAACGTATCGGTATTACACGTCTTCATTTAGAAGAAGATGCTGGTAAATCAACGCATGCAGCTGACGGTTCATTAGTAGACTACAACCGTCAAGGTATGCCTTTAATCGAGATCGTATCTGAGCCAGATATGCGTACTCCAGAAGAAGCATATGCGTACTTAGAGAAGTTAAAATCAATCATTCAATATACAGGTGTATCTGATTGTAAGATGGAAGAAGGTTCTCTTCGTTGTGATGCGAATATTTCACTTCGTCCAGTTGGACAAGAGAAGTTCGGTACAAAAGCAGAACTGAAAAACTTAAACTCTTTCACTTACGTGCAAAAAGGTCTTGAGCATGAGCAAGTGCGCCAAGAAAAAGAATTATTATCTGGTGGTATCATCCAACAAGAAACACGTCGTTATGATGAAGCAACGAAGAAAACAATCTTAATGCGTATAAAAGAAGGATCTGACGATTACCGTTACTTCCCAGAGCCAGACTTAGTTGAACTTTACATCGACGATGAGTGGAAAGAAGAAATTCGTGCTTCTATTCCAGAACTTCCAGATGCACGTAAAGCTCGCTATGTTGAAGAAGTTGGCTTACCAGCTTATGATGCGCATGTATTGACATTAACGAAAGAGATGTCTGATTTCTTTGAAGCAACAGTTGCAGACGGTGCTGATGCGAAATTAACATCAAACTGGTTAATGGGTGAAGTACTTGCATACTTAAACAAACAACAAAAAGAATTAAAAGACGTTGCATTAACACCAGCTGGCTTAGCTAAAATGGTTCAATTAATTGAAAAAGGTACAATTTCTTCTAAAATCGCGAAGAAAGTATTTAATGAATTAATTGAAAAAGGTGGAGACCCAGAAGAAATCGTTAAAGCGAAAGGTCTGGTTCAAATTTCTGACGAAGGAACACTTCGTAAGGTTGTAACAGAAATTCTTGATAATAATGAGCAATCTATTGAAGACTTTAAAAACGGTAAAGACCGTGCAATTGGCTTCTTAGTTGGTCAAATTATGAAAGCTACAAAAGGA
>NZ_JBFTMA010000877.1:0-1510 GCF_056396725.1 Bacillus sp. 05T31 | reverse complement strand
GACGTACATGATACTAGTACCCCAAAGGCATTAGTTACTAGTCTTCAGGCTTTTGCGCTAGGAGATGTATTTTCAACTGAGAAACGGGATTTATTAATAGATTGGATGAAAAGGAATACTACGGGAGACAACTTAATTCGTGCTGGAGTTCCAGGAGGATGGGAAGTAGCTGATAAGACTGGCTCGGGATCTTATGGAACCAGAAATGATATCGCAATTATTTGGCCACCAAATAAAAAGCCAATTGTTCTTGCGATACTTTCTAATCATGATAAAGAGGATGCTAAATACGATGATAAGCTTATTGCAGAAGCAACCAAAATAATGTTAGATGCCTTAAAAGCTAAAAATAAATAATAATAGTAATTGGTTATTGAAATTTTCCTGTTTTTCCGTCACAATACTGTGACGGTCTTTTTGTGTATTTTACAAAGAATCGTATTAAGTAAAGAAAAAAGATAGAAACCATCTCTATTAAGTTTATTAATTAAGTAACAACAAATATATGCTTTATTGGATACTTATTGCGTTTAATGTGGAGGAATAAAATGGAGTCAAAAATTCTTATTGTTGATGATGATAAAGAGATTAGAAATCTTATCTCTGTATACCTGGAAAATGAAGGCCTAAAAACTCAAAAGGCAGAAGATGCTATACAAGCTTTACAACTGTTAGAAGAAAAGGAATTTGATCTTATTATTTTAGATATTATGATGCCAAATATGGATGGTATTGAAGTTTGTATGAAGATTAGGGAAAATCGTAATATGCCTATCATTATGCTATCTGCAAAATCCGAGGATATAGACAAAATTCAGGGTTTAGCCTCTGGCGCAGACGATTATTTATCAAAGCCGTTTAACCCATTGGAATTAATCGCTAGGGTAAAATCTCAATTAAGAAGGTTTAAAAAATACAATTCATCAATAGAACATAATAAAAGCATTCTAGAAATTGGTGACTTAACCGTGAATACAGATACACGTCAAGTATGGGTAAGAGGAAAAGAAACAAGGTTAACTCCAAAAGAGTTTGCTATTCTCGAACTACTTGCCCGCAACAAAGGGATTGTCCTGAGTGTAGCAAAAATATATGAAGCAGTTTGGAAAGAGGTTTTTTATAAATCAGATAATACCGTCATGGTGCATATTACAAAAATAAGAGACAAAATTGAAGAGGATTCTAAACATCCTATTTATATTAAAACTGTTTGGGGAATTGGGTATAAAATATGAAGAATGTTAGTTTTAGAAATAAGATCATTATAAAACTTCTTGCTGCTGTTGCAGTTAGTTTTTTTATTTCATTTGGTTTAACAATCCTCATTTTGGCATACGTCATAGATCCATTATTTAAAAAACACGAAGAATTTGGTATGTTTGAATTCAATTTGGCATTGTTGTTCTTATTTGCGTTCGCAATCTTTAACTTTATAATAATTTTTTTATTATTGGTTCGAAAGAAAATAGTTTTTTTGAAGCTTATTTCGGATAGTGTGAATGATATTGCC
>NZ_JBFTMA010000876.1:0-1511 GCF_056396725.1 Bacillus sp. 05T31 | reverse complement strand
CTTCAATTTCTGGTGTTGCATTATTCAGCTTCATATCTTGCTTAGAAATCTCTCTCGTATTTCTAACAGGTAATACAACTTTATTTAAACCTAATTTTTCTTTAATATTATTCTCATAAGCTACTTTAGATACAAATGTAATCGAACTTGACTGTACCGCTTTTCCATATGCACCAAACATCTTTTTTTCATAATATGGTTGTGGTGTGGGGATCGAAGCATTCTCGTCTCCCATTAATGCCATCACTACCATCCCGTTTTTCAAAACCATATCTGGCTTAACACCGAAAAATTGTGGATCCCATATTACAAGGTCTGCATATTTCCCAGCTTCAATAGAGCCGACATATTCTGAAATCCCATGTGTAATAGCTGGATTAATTGTATACTTAGCTATATAGCGTTGAATTCTATTATTATCGTTATACTCTTTATCTCCCTCTAAACTACCAATCTGCTTTTTCATTTTATCGGCGGTTTGCCAATTGCGAATAATAACCTCTCCAACCCTTCCCATCGCCTGCGAGTCAGAGCTAATCATGCTGAAAACCCCTAAATCTTGCAAAATATCCTCTGCCGCAATTGTTTCTTTTCGAATCCTTGAATCCGCAAACATTACATCTTCTGGAATATTTGCTTTTAAATGATGACATACCATGAGCATATCTAAATGTTCATCCAACGTATTCACTGTATATGGCAAGGTCGGGTTCGTTGAAGAAGGTAAAATATTATTCAGTGCAGCAATCTTTATAATATCTGGTGCATGCCCACCACCAGCCCCTTCAGTGTGGTACGTATGAATAACACGATTATCAATAGCCTTTATCGTTTCTTCCACAAAACCACATTCATTTAACGTATCAGTATGAATAGCAACTTGAATATCATATTTATCAGCAATCTGTAACGAGTGATTAATTGCTGAAGAAGTCGCTCCCCAATCTTCATGAATTTTTAATCCAATAGCTCCTGCAAATATTTGTTCTTCCAGGGCAGGTAAACTTGAACTATTTCCTTTCCCTAAAAACCCAATATTTATAGGAAAAGCTTCTGCTGCCTCTAGCATTTTTCTTAAATTCCAAGATCCAGGCGTTATTGTAGTTGCCTTAGTACCCTCTGCCGGTCCTGTTCCTCCACCAATTAAAGTTGTTATACCTGAAGCTAATGCTGTATCAATTTGTTGTGGGGATATGAAATGCACGTGTGTATCAATACCTCCAGCTGTAACGATTTTTCGTTCGCCAGAAATTACTTCCGTTGATGTTCCAATGATGATATCAATATTATCCATAACTGAAGGATTACCACTCTTACCAATTGCTGAAATCTTTCCATCTTTTATACCAATATCCGCTTTATATACTCCTGTATAATCAATAATAATTGCATTCGTAATAACAACATCCACAACACCCTGTTCCCTTGTAAGTTGCGAATTTTGTCCCATACCATCCCTAATTGATTTTCCTCCACCAAAGACAGCTTCATCACCATATACGGTGTAATTT
>NZ_JBFTMA010000875.1:0-1517 GCF_056396725.1 Bacillus sp. 05T31 | reverse complement strand
TAACAACTACTAGTCTATACATCTATACTTTACATCTTTTTTTCATAGTTGTGTAGCTTTTACACAAATTTGTCAGTTTTTTCRCCTSRAAAATTGTTATMCGYTTTCAAGRCACCTTCCTTGACTGTTAYGTTGACCAATACATATACTCGAAAGAAYAGAGAAAACTTTTATATAGGGGATGAATATATGGGAGAGGCAGTACTCGTAAAACGAGAACCGTTATGGACAAAAGAGTTTATTGCGCTAATTTTAGCAAACTTATGTATGTTTTTAGGATTTCAAATGTTAATTCCAACTTTACCTGTTTATGTGAAAGAAATTGGGGGCACAAGTTCAAATATCGGATTCGTTGTCGGCATGTTTACCGTTGCAGCACTTTTTATTAGGCCGCTAACTGGAAATGCCTTGCAGAAATTCAACAAAAAAATCATTTTAATGATCGGTACCGCTATTTGTTTACTCGCTATGGGCAGTTATCTTTTCGCTTCAACCGTTTTCCTATTGCTTGCCGTTCGAATTTTACACGGAGCTGGTTTTGGTATTACAACGACTACATACGGAACTGTCGTTTCAGACTTAATTCCGCAAGCTCGCCGCGGTGAAGGCATGGGGTATTTCGGTCTTTCTGGAACTATCGCCATGGCGCTCGGTCCGCTTATCGGAATTTGGCTTATGCAAGCATATAACTTCACGATTCTTTTTTTATGTGCACTTTCATGCACAATAGTTTCATTAATATTAACGAAACTACTTCAAATCAAAAAATCGCCGCAACCACCACAGCAAACATCTGGTACCTTTCTCGATGGGTTTATTGAGCGTAAAGCTTTACTTCCTTCACTATTAATATTATGTATTACATTAATGTACGGGGGAATTGGGAGCTTTATCACATTATTTGCTACAGAAGTCGGGATTGCTGATATCAGTCTCTTCTTTTTATTTAACGCACTTGCAATCGCTGTAACTCGTCCGTTTTCTGGAAGATTATATGATACGAAAGGCCATACATTCGTCATCATTCCAGGAGTTATTATTACGTTTACAGGTATTATCTTGCTATCGTATACAACTACAATTCCGAGTTTAATTATTGCCGCAGCGTGCTACGGCAGTGGTTTCGGAGCAATTCAACCGGCACTACAAGCGTGGATGATTGATCGAGTAGCACCGCACCGGAGAGGAGTAGCAACAGCAACATTCTTCTCAGCATTTGATCTTGGAATTGGTGCTGGAGCGATTATTTTTGGATTCATTGCACACTTTACCAACTATGCAACTGTATATCGATATTCCTCTCTATTACTTATCGCTTTTCTTTTCATTTACATCACAAGCTTACGGAAGCAAAAACAGGGGGATAAAACAAAAGAAAAAGCCGTTGGGTAATGCTAATTGGTTCTTTTTCGAAGTACTTAGACCAAAAAATCATGTATACACATTTGTAAAAAGCAGTGGATTCCTAAAAAAATCACACTGCTTTTTGCATTGTATTGAAGAGTGAACCGCTGTTC
>NZ_JBFTMA010000874.1:0-1520 GCF_056396725.1 Bacillus sp. 05T31 | reverse complement strand
CTCCTATACAAAATTAAAAACCTACTTTAAGGATATCATTAATTTAGTAATAATTCCCTATTTTTTGATAAACTTCAAAAAATGTTTTGTATATGTGCAAAGATAAATTATTTGTGTACAGTATAAAGAAAAAGAGCACTCAACTCCTGAGTACTCTTTAAACTTTAATTTAATACATTCTTTTCAAAATATTTCCCCTTATTTTATAAAGTAAATATCTACTATATATATTAATATTAGGTTGTATTATAGAAAATGAAGGTAAACTGTTATTTAAAAGCTTACTCTGGGGTATTTTTTATTATATATCTTGGAGTTACTTTACGTTTACGAACCTAAAACAAGCATAACCCCGTTCTTTTTTTAAGAAAGGGGTAAAATAATATGAATTAAATTTGAGTAGCATTGCACCCTATGCCTCGTGGTGCAACAGCGAGGTTCACGCTTTTTTGTTCGAAATCAGCACATCTAAATAGTGCTGATTGTACATAATGCCTAATATGTTTCCGAAGGGATCACCTACAGAAGCGGTGGTGAATCCCACGCCGCGCTCTGTAGGTGCCTCATACTCTTTCGCTCCCATAGACATCAGCTTATTGTAAGTTGCTGTAACATCATCAACATGCCAATACACGATAGCACCAGCTGGACCGGTCACTGTACCAACTGGCGCATAACGACTATCGAACCTAGCTCATGTTGGTAGTCTCCAAGGCGAAATTCGGCATATCCTGGGCGTTCAAAGTATGGTACGCTTCCTAATAGCTCAGCGTACCACTTCTTCGCAGCTGGCTAGATCATTTGTCCAAAAACTAACTGTGGTTAGCCCTCGTAATGTCTGTGTATCGCTCATAATTAATCTCCTCCATGTTGAGTAATACTTCCTTATACTAAATGAAATAACACCCTCTGAATTACCTTAAATTCACATATACATAACCCGTTCTCTAATTCAAATTCAAGAAAACGACCTTTTAATGGTATATCATGAATGGAACGATTTTTTTGTAATTAAACATTATTATTGTGACTCAACCAGAGCAGTACATACAAACAATGCAATTATTTTCTTTTTCATATTACGCCTCTTAATAAACATTATTCTTTTTTAAACTGAAAATCTACACGGTTCATTCGTTTTATTTCCTCAATTACTTTCCCAATCCCTTCTTCAATCTTTTCTTCTTTTACATTAGATACATTTACCTTTAACAATCTCTCTTTATGAAAGTTACTTAAATAATTTTTATCAATAGAATCTATGCTTATTTGACTCTTGCTTAAATTTTTAATAAATGTGTCCGTGACTATATTTTTTTTCAACTGTAAACAAGTGTGTATTCCAATTGGATCTACTGTTCTAGAAGTAAACAAATGTGGATTTTCATTTTGAACACCTTCTACTACTGCCGCTAGTTTTTTTGACCTATTGTAGTAAGATGCTTTTATTTTATGTTTATGCCGATCAAACATTCCGCTCTTTATGTAAATTTCTAAAGCAGCTTGCGAAATCATAGGAC
>NZ_JBFTMA010000873.1:0-2453 GCF_056396725.1 Bacillus sp. 05T31 | reverse complement strand
GGAACAAACTATGAACAATAAGTTATTAACATCATTATTATGTAGCACATTCTTATTTGGATTATCAGCTTGCAGTTCACATGATACATCTAGCAGTAACACGAAAAACGAACAGGAGACTTCTAAAGAAACAAAAAATGATGAACTTAGCAACAAGGATCCTCAAAAAGAACTTCCCACCCATGGAGATTCTTCTGATGTATACATATCAATACGCTCTGCCGATTCATTAGATGTTATAGGTAATGGAGAAGTTAAAGCACAAGGTGTATTTAAAGTATTAGACGTCGCAGTTTATAATCGTCAAGAGGAACCCATTACACTAAATAGCAATAACTTWAAATTAATTGACGGAGCCGGAAGAGAATATCACATTTCTAATGAATCTCAATTAGTACTTAAAGCTGCAAATACTGCTACATTTAAATTTGGTGTTCTTAATCCTAATGAAAATTCGGAAGGGAACATTGTATTCGATGTTCCGAAAAATACGCAAGGATTAACGTTAAAAATTAATGGAGATATGTTGGATAAAGGGATCGAGTTAAAAGTGGAATAGTCAAAAGAAAATGTAAAAGTGGCTTTTCTACAAAATAGATAAACCACCTATCACAACTTATACTAACATAACAAAAAGTACAGCCTCTGTATTAACTACAACAGTAGACTGTACTTGTATAACTCACTATAACAGGATTCCTTAGTTCTTTTGAGAAGATGCTCTCCAATCACGAAAAGATGTTGGAAACCCAGAATGTCCACGTTGCTTTGTAACAACTGGTTTCTCTTGAAGAATAGTTGATTTCTCTTCAGGAATAGTTGGTTTTTCTTCAAGAATACTCAAAGCTGTTTGCATTTTCTCCAGCTGTTCTTTTAAAGCTTGCTGCTCAATCTTTAAATCCGTAAGTAAACGTAATATCATCATCCATTAATATATGGACTTTATGGAAGGAGGAGTTAATATGGGCTATGGTGGTAGTTGTGGAGGCTATGGTGGTAGTTGTGGTGGAGGCTGTGGTTTTGGCGGTGGATTCGCCTTACTTGTTGTGCTCTTTATCTTATTAATCATCGTTGGAGCTAGCTGTTGGGGCGGCGGATTCGGCTGCTAATAAGAGGCACTCTTGAGAGTGTCTTTTTTTTATTTCTCAATATAGGGCTAATATATATATGTTACTATCAAAAGGCGAGATTCCCTAAGCGTAATATAGTAGTTTACCAACTATGAAAGCCACTGTCACAAGAAAACAGTAGGCTTTTATTTTGTTATTTAACAAGATTAAAACATGAATTGCCATTTCCCCTCAGTAACATTTTAAAATTGACATAGCACTTCATGCACCATATACTGTTAACAACAGTATACTGTCATTAACAGTATATATTCTAGGAGGTATATTCATGAAGCATACAGGAAGACATACAGGTGCATTTCTTTTGTTATTTTTAGCAGAAGGCGATAACTATGGCGGGCAGCTACTTCAGAAATGCGTGGAAGAACTTCCGGTCAATCCAATCGATAGTGCCATCCTTTACCGCACGCTGAAGAAATTAGAAAACGAAGGCGCTATTGAATCTTATGTAAGTACATCCGTTCCAGATAAGCCGAGAAAGATGTACAAAATTACTACAGCCGGAAAAGAACAATTAGCAGATTTTCAAATAGATATTGAGGAAAAAATGAAAAACTTAACCTTTTTCTTAAACAAATATAAAGACTTAAAGGAATCTAATCATGATTAATGGCGCTATCCTTTACACTTTGGCCATTATTCTTACAGGGATTTCTTTTATGAAGGATCGGAATAAAACGAAATTTGCCCTATTAAAATCATGGAAAATATTTCGAAACCTCCTCCCTGCCATGCTCTCCATTATGCTTTTCGTTGGACTATCACTTTCTATCTTAACGCCGTCCTTCATCTCTTCCATCATTGGAGAACAGTCTGGATTTTTAGGTATTATTTATTCAGCACTACTCGGATCTGTGGCACTTATCCCAAGCTTTGTCGTCTTTCCTCTTGGTAATACGTTAGTACAGCACGGCGCAGGTCTTCCTCAAGTTGCGGCACTCATGTCYACACTAATGTCAGTAGGAATTACAACCTTGCCGATGGAACAAAAGATATTCGGACGAAAATTTGCTTACGCTCGTAATGCATCTGCATTACTCATGTCACTCCTATTCTCATATATCATTTGGGTGGTGATGGTATGAAGGAACTAAAAAGATATCGCTTCTTTTTCATTTTGCTGATTGGACTTATCATTCTAACTTTTATAAACCAATCTTTAGGATGGAGCGCATTACAATTAACGGGGAATAGCATTTTAGATATGCTATTTCTACTCCCCCCTGTCCTAATATTTGTAGGGTTACTCGATCAGTGGGTGAAGAAAGAAACACTAATGAAATATATGGGCGAAAAGTCCGGCATATATGGAATATTATTCTC
>NZ_JBFTMA010000872.1:0-1530 GCF_056396725.1 Bacillus sp. 05T31 | reverse complement strand
CTCTCGCATTTACAATATGATAAAAGATGCTGGAATTGAAGAAGTTGATGGTAGAAGAAAATATAACTTCTTTAGTAATCAGCTATTTGGATTAGAGGATGCTTTAGAACGCCTTGTGGAAGAATATTTTCATCCATCTGCAAAACGATTAGATGTTAGGAAACGTATTTTGTTATTAATGGGGCCTGTTAGTGGGGGGAAATCAACATTAGTTACGATGTTGAAACGAGGATTAGAAACATATTCACGAACAGATCGTGGAGCGATTTTTGCAATAAAAGGATGCCCAATGCATGAAGATCCACTTCATTTAATTCCGCAACATTTACGGAATGATTTCTTTGATGAATATGGAGTAAGGATTGAAGGGAATTTATCACCATTAAATGTTATGCGTCTAGAGCAAGAATATGGGTCAAGAATTGAGGATGTAGTTGTAGAGCGTATTTTCTTCTCTGAAGATCGCCGTACAGGAATTGGTACATTTAGTCCTTCTGATCCAAAATCACAAGATATTGCCGATTTAACAGGTAGTCTAGACTTTTCTACAATTGCAGAATACGGTTCGGAATCAGATCCTCGTGCATATCGATTTGATGGAGAATTAAATAAGGCGAACCGCGGCATGATGGAATTCCAAGAGATGTTAAAATGTGATGAGAAATTTTTATGGCATTTACTATCGCTTACACAAGAAGGGAATTTTAAAGCAGGAAGATTTGCGCTTATTTCAGCAGATGAATTAATTGTAGCGCATACAAATGAAACAGAGTATCGTTCCTTCATAGCAAATAAGAAAAATGAAGCATTGCATTCACGAATTATTGTAATGCCGGTTCCATATAATTTACGGGTTAGTGAAGAAGAACATATTTATGAAAAAATGATTCGTGAAAGTGATGTGTCCAATGTTCATATTGCACCGCATACACTTCGAGTTGCAGCRATGTTCACTATTTTAACTCGTTTAAAAGACCCGAAGCGTCCAGATATTGATTTAATTAAAAAGATGCGTTTATATGATGGAGAAACGGTAGAAGGATATAATACGATTGATGTAGAGGAACTGCAACGCGAATATCAAGATGAAGGTATGAAGGGGATTGACCCTCGTTATGTCATTAACCGAATTTCTTCTACAATTATTCGAAAAGAGGTACCATCTATTAATGCACTAGATGTACTGAGATCGTTAAAAGACGGATTGGATCAGCACCCGTCAATTAGTAGTGAGGACCGAGAGCGCTATATGAATTTCATCTCATTAGCGAGAAAAGAATACGATGAAATTGCTAAGAAAGAAGTACAAAAAGCATTTGTTTATTCATACGAAGAATCAGCTAAGACACTTATGGATAATTACTTAGATAACGTCGAAGCATACTGCAATAAATCAAAATTACGTGATCCGTTAACTGGTGAAGAAATGAGCCCAGATGAAAAACTTATGCGTTCGATTGAAGAGCAAATTGGAATTTCAGAAAATGCTAAAAAGGCATTCCGTGAAGAAATTTTAATTCGCATTTCTGC
>NZ_JBFTMA010000871.1:0-1538 GCF_056396725.1 Bacillus sp. 05T31 | reverse complement strand
AATACATACATGCGGAAATGGTKCARGTGTGCGAAATCATCGAAGATATTCGTATTATTAAAGACACGCCCGAAATAGAAACAATGAAATTTGCGGCTACTATTGCGGACGAAGCATTTCACCACATCCTTCAGTTTCTAAAGCCAGGAATAAGTGAGACTGATGTCCGAGATGAATTAGAATTTTTCATGCGAAAAAAAGGGGCTACATCCTCATCGTTTCAAATTATTGTAGCTTCTGGCGTTCGTTCTTCCCTTCCTCATGGCGTTGCATCGAATAAAATAATCGAGCACGGCGATATCGTTACATTAGATTTTGGTGCACTTTATAACGGGTATTGTTCCGATTTAACACGTACTGTCGCAATCGGCGAACCATCGGAAGAATTCAAAAAAATATATAATGTTGTATTAGAAGCATTGAAGCGTGGAACTGAAGCAATTAAACCTGGAGAAACTGCGAAAAGTATCGATGATATAACGAGAGATTACATTACAGAACATGGATACGGTCAATATTTTGGTCATTCTACTGGTCATGGGCTTGGGTTAGAAATTCATGAACCTCTTCGCCTATCGCAAGAAAGTAAGGCTACTTTAGAAGAAGGTATGGTTGTTACAATTGAACCAGGTATTTATATACCAAACTGGGGTGGTTGTAGAATTGAAGATGATATCGTCATTACAAAAGACGGATATGAAGTTATTACAAAAGCAAATAGAGAGCTAATCGTTATCCCTTGTTAAAAATTATGAACTTTTTTAACAGGAGTTTTTCTCTGCACATAGAATTCCTTCTCTGGAGTATTCGTTTAAAGAGGGGGAATTTAAATTGAATTTTGTAATTGATAAAATAGATGGTTTACAGCCTGAATTTTCAAAACTTGTTTCCATGATGAATTACGCTCGTTATACAACAATGCAAGCGGTGGAAGACTTAACAATTGAAGAACTTGATTATTTATATGATGATGAGGCAAACTCCATTGGCATGCTATTGTATCATATGGCCGCTGTTGAATGTTACTACCAAATTCATACTTTTGAAGACCGTGAACCAACAGATGCCGAACTGGAACGGTGGTTACCTGGCGTAGCGTTAGGGAATCTTGGACGTGAAAAAATAAAAGGGAACTCTATAGAATTTCACATAAATACATTACAAGAAGTACGCTCCAAAACGATTGAAACTTTTCAGTCGTTACCTGATGAATGGCTATTTAAAACGACAGACTTTTGGTATGACAAACCAGCAAATAACTACTTTAAATGGTTTCACGTATTTGAAGATGAAATCAATCATCGCGGACAAATTCGTTTAATTAAAAAGATGCAAAAAGCTCATTCAATAAAATAAGAAAGTGTCACCGAATAAGGTGGCATTTTCTTTTATTCATTAGCGAATAGGTTTTCGTTTACTTTTTTAGTGACCAATGCTGCCACTATTAAAATGCACATTAAATATAGCAATTTCGCGATAAATAACCATCCTTGAAAAATTACAATTCCATCTATTATCTCATTTCCTTTCAGTAACAA
>NZ_JBFTMA010000870.1:0-1542 GCF_056396725.1 Bacillus sp. 05T31 | reverse complement strand
CTATGTCTGCTAGGTTTTTTTATGTTCACAAACTACTATTCTTCGTGAACGCAATCGTCACATTTGTTATGGTATGCTTCGTGCTGCTCATCAATTTCTTTCCCGCAGTGTGCACAAGTTTTCGTCGGTAAATTTCTGAAAAACTCCATTGGTTGATCGATCATGTCAATCCCTCCATTTCCATTTCTTACTATCATTGTATTAGTACAAAAAACAAAAGTCAACAACTGTTTTATAACAAAGKTGAAAATTAATGAAAAAGTTTAGGAAATGGATTATAGTTAACAATGTAGGATGTAAGTAAAAAACTTTCTCAAGTACGGAGAAAAACGCATTCCTACTCGGTTTTAGAAAGGATGGATACATATGAAAATGACTGTTGTCGGCTTTTGGGGCGGCTTTCCAGAAGCGGGAGAAGCAACGTCGGGGTACTTGTTTGAACACGATGGTTTTCGTTTACTTGTAGACTGTGGTAGTGGTGTACTAGCACAGCTTCAAAAATATATAACACCATCTCATATAGATGCAGTTGTACTGTCGCACTATCATCACGATCATGTTGCAGACATTGGGGTGTTGCAATATGCGAGATTAATTATGAGCGGGGCGAAGGGACAACTACGAGAGTTACCAATATACGGTCATTCGTTTGATGAGAATGGATTTAATTCTTTAACGCATGCACCGCATACGAAAGGAATCGCGTACAATCCAGAAGAAACACTTCAAATTGGACCGTTTTCGATTTCTTTCTTAAAAACTGTTCATCCTGTTACATGCTTTGCGATGCGTATTACAGCTGGCGATGACGCTGTAGTATATAGTGCTGATTCCAGCTATATTCCTGAATTTATTCCGTTCACAAAAAACGTTGATCTTTTCATTTGTGAATGTAATATGTATGCACATCAAGAGGCTGCAAAAGCAGGGCATATGAATAGTACAGAAGTAGCAAGTATTGCGAAAACTGCGAATGTAAAAGAACTTTTATTAACGCACTTACCACATACAGGCAATCCATCTGATTTAGTAACAGAAGCAAAACAAATTTTCAGTGGCCATATTACGCTAGCGCATAGTGGCTACATTTGGAACTCATGAGGTGATACGATGTTATTTATTGATAATAAAGGGATTACAGATCCTAGAATAAACTTAGCAATTGAAGAATATTGTGTGAAGAATTTAGATATTAACGAAACATATTTACTGTTCTACATTAACAAACCTTCGATTATCATTGGTAAAAACCAAAACACAGTAGAAGAAATTAATGCAGATTACGTAAAAGAACAAGGTATTCACGTCGTTCGTCGTCTATCAGGCGGAGGCGCAGTATATCATGATTTAGGAAACTTAAACTTCAGCTTTATTACGAAAGATGACGGGGACAGTTTCAGCAACTTCAAAAAGTTCACAGAGCCTGTAACGAAAGCGCTTGGTAAATTAGGCGTAAATGCAGAACTAAGTGGTCGTAACGACATTTTAGCTGAAGGTAGAAAAATTTCAGGTAACGCGCAGTTTTCAACGAAAGGTCGTATG
>NZ_JBFTMA010000869.1:0-1542 GCF_056396725.1 Bacillus sp. 05T31 | reverse complement strand
ATTAGGGTGTACATAACCGGGTTGAATCGTTCTTAATGCAGTATCCCACTCCTTAGGAATTACATTATCCGATTTCTCCTGACTAAAACTCGAAATAGCACCTACTGATAACTCTCCAGAAACTCGTTTGAATTTACCAAGATCTTTCTTTTCTTTAGCACCTTTTAAGTCTTGTACTAAAGGACGATTTTTCTCTAAATCTTCTTTTAAATAATACACATATTTATCATCTGTTTTGTAACGATATTCACTTTCCTCTTTAAATGTAATACCATCTAAAATTTCCTTTTCTGCTGCGGTTGGATTATGAATCGCTACATCATAAATCATCAAACGATCTACAGTAAGCATGACGTTATTTTTAAAAGCCATACCGCCTGAAATTGCACCCGCTCCAAGTGCAATTAACATCGTTACTGTCGCTAGTACCTTTGTTAAGCTATTAATACGGAAATTTAATTGTGCAAATGTAAAGGCATTAAGTCCTTTTTCACTACGCTTTTTATTGCCTTTTAGTTTGTTAATGATAAGTGGTAGGAACGTTCCAAATAACAGGTAAGTTCCTGATGTCACGGTAATTAACGCAATAATAATTCCCTTCTGTTCTAATTCATTCATGTAAATCATCGAAGCATAACCAATTGCTAATAATACAATTCCAAGAACTGCGACTATTACTGTCATCTTCCCTTTAAACACAACACGTTCTGTTTGTGCATCCGCATGTACAAGTTGTAATACTGAAATACGTGATAATTTAATACTATTCATAATGGCAGATAAGACAAATAGTACAAAGAAGAACAAACAAGTAACAGTCAGTGATGGAACATAAAATGCCTGATAACCGCCTGAAGTAAATTCAAGTTGCTTCATAAGTAACTGCCCAATTCCTTGCGCAAGTCCTACACCAACTGCAATTCCAATAATAAGAGATACGATTCCAATAATAATTGTTTCAATAAACATAAGTAGTGTAATCTTATGTTTTTTTGCTCCTAACATCATATACATACCAAATTCTTTTTGACGAAGTGATAGTAAGAAAGAATTCGCATACAAAATGTAGAAGAATGTGATGATCGCTAGTAGTACCGTACCAGCCTGGAAGACGAATACAATATGACCAATAGTAGAATTCGCTTTAAGAAACGCTTCATTAAGTCCCAGCGTTTGAAACATGTAAAAAATTGAAATTGATATGACAAGACCAACAAGTAAGACGATATAATCTTTCAGCTTACTTGTTAGTCYTGACATGGAAAGCTTAAATAACATGCTTGAACCTCCTTTCTTATGCTTTTTGTGTACCTAAATCTGCAAGCACATCTAAAATTTCTTTATAGAACTTTTCACGCGTACCAGTGCGGTGAATTTCTTTATATAATTCGCCATCTTGAATGAATAAAATACGTTGGCAATAACTTGCACTAAACGGATCATGTGTAACCATCATAATGGAAACACCTTGTGCTTCATTTAGATTTGTCATCGCCTCTAAAAGACTCGTTGCGTTTTTAGAATCAAGTGACCCTGTTGGCT
>NZ_JBFTMA010000868.1:0-1549 GCF_056396725.1 Bacillus sp. 05T31 | reverse complement strand
CGCTTATACTCTTCTACAGTTGGTGTTAAAGTGATACGTTCTCCTTTCAAAAGTAACTCCATATGAAAAGGATCTACAAGGAAATGATCTTCATCATCGTACCAATATTCTTCATTTACAAGCGTTAAGATTTCATCGAAACATGAAAAGAATCCTTGCTGTCTCATGCTATTACTATACACATAGAAGTTATTCGATATCTCAAGGTTTGCATCAACGCCCACAATCTCAAATACAATGAGCCACTTGTCTTCTTCTCGAAAAACAGATATTCTGGATTGTGCTAAGTCAAAATTATAGTTATCAAGTACTGGAAAATCAAACTCCTCCGCGTACCTATCTAGTGTTTCAAGTGTTTTTTCTGCTTTCATAACATTACTCTCCATAAAGTTAGTATAGTAAATTTTTATTACATTCGTTTTTCTTTATTTAACTCATAAACATTATCTAAATACCAGGACATTTTTTTATGTCCCTCTAAACTGGCAACCATCCAGTTTTGTTTATTTGTATATTATATAAAACTCTAATGGCTCAGTAAACAACATTTGATTATGACCTTACCCTTCATTTTCTTTATACACAGTCCCCACCATAGCACTCCACTGCAGCTCCTCTTATTCTTCCTTACAATTAAAACAAAGACACATAGTCTATTGTTAATGTGAAATACAGTTTGATCATTTTTTCTAATAACTTACTATATAACAATCCTCCTGCAACTCATTCCCCTCCCAATCATTGTATACCTGTAACAATTCAAACCCATTCGCTACAAGTAATCTTTCCAATTCTTGCGGATACGTATACCGAAGATCTATTGTTGTTTTCAGTTCCTCTACTAGCGTATCCTCCTCATAAAACCTTCTTGTTGTTATGTAGTGCTGTATTTGTTGAATTGAATCATAATTCATCTCAGTATATAAATCACATCTTCTTCCCTTTTCATCTGTAATAGTTGTCCAATATTCTTCTGTAGATAGTTGTATTAATTCTTCCTTTGACGGAAAACGTGTATCAAATATAAATATACCATTATCAGTTATTACATTATGAATCGATGCTAATAATTGATTTTGATGTGTATTAGTAAGAAAATGTTGGAATCCATGTCCTACCATAAATGCTAACGGAATTGTTTCTTCGACGCTCAATTGCAAGCAGTCTTGCTGTAACCACTTTATATTCTTTAAACTCGCAGATTTACTCTTCGCTTCAGCAAGCATTCCTTCATGTATATCTATACCAATCATTTGATACCCTTTTTCGATAAAAGGAATAGTGACTCTCCCTGTTCCACATGCAATATCTAAAATTCATTCATTTTATATATTTAGTTTTTGCGCCCATGATAGTAAAAACGGAAAATCTGAAAAACTTTTATTTTCTATATCATATCGTTTTGGATTTTCATATTCAGATAAGTTCCATTTTGTTTGCACTTACATTCTCCATTTCATTTTAATATATAAATTATAATGAATTTACAGTTTTTTCTCTATAATTAGTCATAATAATTTGGACTAATCTACCTCGCCTGTTAGTAAGC
>NZ_JBFTMA010000867.1:0-1551 GCF_056396725.1 Bacillus sp. 05T31 | reverse complement strand
CACATATCCTGTTACAAAGTCTAAAGCTGAACCTGAAAGTGCTGGATCTGGAAGATTCACTTTCCCTTTCCATTCTCCTTTCGTTATATCGCTCCAATCTTCAGGTGCTGTCTTCACATTTTTTGTGTTATACACAATTCCTAATGCTGAAGCACTATATCCAAAATAATGTCCTTTATCATCCGACCATTCAGAACGAAGCTTATCAGCTTGTTTTGCTCCTTTATAAGCTAACGTTTGCCCATCTTTTTTTAATCCTTCCATTGCTGGTAAAGAAGCAAGTACGACAACGTCAACGACTGGATTTTTCTTTTCAGCCTCCATTCTTGCTAAAATCTTACCTGTTGTTCCTTGAAACATTTCTACTTTTATCCCTGTTTTCTTTTCAAAGTCCTTTTGAATTTTTTCTGCTAATCCTTTTGGTCCTGCACTATATACAACGATTTTCTTTTCATTAGCGTTTTTATTTTTTGCATCTACACTGCCTGTCTTTGAGCTACAACCTGTTACTACAGCAGAAAATAGTAAAGTACATACAAATAAAGACTTAAGCGAACTGAATTTCTTCATACGATTCTCCCCCTATATGATGAATACATTTTTTTGGTACATATAACGATACCGGTTTACCAACGCTTAGCTTACTATTGTGATAAGCTGTCCATACACCGAGTGTCCCCATGTTTACTTTCACTTCATAACGTTCTCCTACATATGTAACGTGCTGAACTTCACCTGTATACATTTCGCACAAGTCATTTTTTGTCCAGCTCACATGCTCTGGACGAATCATTTTTTTCCCCTCTACAAGCCAATTTGCCTTACCAATAAATTTTGCAACAAATTCATGAGACGGTTTCACATAAATGTCTTCTGGTGTTCCTTTTTGTAATACTTCACCCTGCTTCATGACAATAATTTGGTCTGACATTGACATAGCTTCTGTTTGATCATGTGTTACATACAATGCCGTTAAACCAATTGAATGAACGATATCCATAAGTTCTAATCGCATTTCTTCTCGCAAAATTGCATCGAGTGCACTTAACGGTTCATCGAACAAAATAAAATGAGGTTTCGTTACAATTGCTCTAGCAAATGCGACACGTTGCTGCTGTCCACCTGAGAGTTCATGCGGATATCTTTTCTCCATACCTTGCAAACGAACTCGCTTTATCGCATCTTCTACCTTTTCTCTTAATTGATTCGTTTGCTTTGTAGCCCTTAAACCAAATGCAACATTTTCAAATACAGTCATATGCGGCCATAAAGCAAAATCTTGAAATACCATGCCGATATTCCGCTCATGAGGAGATGTTTTTATCTTTTTAGCAGAAGAATACATGCACTTATCTCCAAAATATATTTCACCTTTATCCGGTTCCTCAAGCCCTGCAATCATTCTAAGTAAAGTCGTTTTCCCGCATCCTGAAGGTCCTAAAAGTGTGGTGAATTCCCCTTTTTTCATTACAATCTGTAACGGCTTTAACGCCTGTGTTTTCCCAAATGCCTTTTCTAATCCATGAATTTTAATATCCATCGTTTCACCTC
>NZ_JBFTMA010000866.1:0-1555 GCF_056396725.1 Bacillus sp. 05T31 | reverse complement strand
TTTACTTGGGTTCTCTTCCCAATAAATCGGTGAAAATAATATTTCTTTTGCATCTGCTGGAGATACATAAGTATCTAAATAACCACAACCTTGTCCAATAGTTTTAAAAAGTTTCATATTATCTGGTTTAACATCCAGTTTGTCAAATAAATCTACTACTTTAGAAGGCATTTCTGCTACAGTATTCATTAATTCAAAATGTTGTAATTCTAATTCACTCGGCGAATAGCTCTCTAGCCTTTCTCCTATACTCTCAAAAATTGTAAGAGATGTTGCTGGTATACTGTTCTCAATTTTGCCAGAAGCAACATTTATAAACTCAATTTCTTGTAACTCCCTTAAATAATGTGAAGCTGCATAGCGACCTACCCCTATGTTAGATGCTAGATAAATAAATTGCTCCTCATTAATAACTCCCCGTAAATTTTTTAGTATTTTTGATAAATTACAAAGCGCTCCAATATCTAATGTACGATGAAGCGAAGTAAGTTCAGGATGAATTGCCCTTGAAATAGTTGGATAAATATCATTTGCTCTAATTGCATACTTGGTATATTTCCCTAATAAATCACTCATATAATTCCCACTCCCAATAAATATTTATATGGAAATTATAAACTATTGAGTATTTAAATTCTACAATATGTAAAATTTTATGGTCTCGCATGTATTATTAGCTGAAATTAAACAAAGATTCTTTATTGATTTATTTCACCAGATTATATTACATTTACACTATATTTATATAATCATAATGAGAGTGGTGAATATTATGGACCCAATGCTTTTTAAAGAACTTAATATAAAAGAAAAACTCCACCCTAAATTTTTAGATTTGAGGGATAACCCTTCTCTTAAAAACCAAAGAGAACAGCTAGAGAAATGGTTTGATGGTTTCGAAGATAGAGATAACAAAATAGTAACAGAACTTCAAACTTCATTCCATTCTACTTTGTGGGAAATATATCTTTATGCAGCGTTTAGAGATATGGGTTATGAAATAGATTTCAGCCATGATAGACCTGATTTTATTTTAAAAGGTAGGCCGAATATTATGGTGGAAGCTACAGTTTCTAATATTAAGCAAGGTGGTATTCAAGAAAACACTAGAGATTTATCAAACATTTTAAATATGTTTACTCATCCACTTCTTCAACCTAACTTTGATTACGAACTTAAGGAGGCAATCACTCGTTACGGATCTTCAATCATTACGAAGAAAAATAAGTATCAAGATTATTTGAAATGTGACTGGGTAACTCCAGAGAATCCATATGTAATTGCATTAAGTTCTTACGCCCAAGTTGATTATGGAAGAGATTACATATATGGAATTATGGCTTTGTTATATGGTCTGTATTTTATTCCAGAAGATAATAATTTTACTCTCAAGAGAAGTATAATTAAGAATGAATCTACTGCAGAGATACCTTTAGGTATATTTTTTGATGAAAGTTATACTGACGTATCTGCAGTTATTTTTTCGACTACAACTACTATAGGAAAACTGACAGCTACTGTCGCTTCAAATAATCCAGCTTATAATGAGAATTTA
>NZ_JBFTMA010000865.1:0-1561 GCF_056396725.1 Bacillus sp. 05T31 | reverse complement strand
GGGTAGACCAGTGTATAAGAAGTTTGGTTTTATGGAAACTGATGAATTTCTAGAATTAGGGTGTTTTTGCCCATCCACCGAAAAAGGGGAATAAGACAAGATATTCCAATGTGGAAAAGTAACTCTAAAATCAACCTTTATTGTATATTTTGGAGTTACTTGACGTTAACTTTTCTACGGAAAGTTGACACTTTTATCCTATGCCTAAAGGCGGACTGAATTCCTGCATAGGCTTTCCAATATCACTGAATTTGTAATGAAAAGTTGTGAACAATTGAAAAAATAATGGTTGAAATAATGAAAGGTGAGAAGGAGTTTATTTCTAATAAGCGAAATATTATAGTGTATTGTTTTATCCTAAATTATTTGTAAAGGTGGATACATAATGACAGTAAAGAAGCTTTATTTCCTCCCAGCAGGTCGTTGTATGTTGGATCATTCTTCAGTTAATAGTACACTTACACCGGGTAAACTACTAAACTTACCTGTTTGGTGTTATCTTTTGGAGACAGAAGAGGGACYTATTTTAGTAGATACAGGTATGCCAGAAAGTGCKCTTAATAATGAGAATCTTTTTAAAGGTACAWTTGTTGAAGGACAAGTTTTACCTAAAATGAATGAGAACGATAGGATCGYAAATATTTTAAAGCGTGCCGGATATGAGCCAGAAGATCTTCTTTATATCATTAGTTCTCACTTGCATTTTGATCATGCAGGAGGAAATGGCGTTTTTACAAATACACCAATTATTGTACARCGTGCTGAATATGAGGYAGCACTCCACAGAGAGGAATATTTGAAAGAATGTATATTGCCGAATTTAAACTATAAAATCATTGAAGGGGATTATGAAGTAGTGCCAGGTGTKCAATTAATATRTACACCGGGACATACGCCAGGGCATCAGTCATTATTAATTAAGACGGAAAAATCAGGTCCAGTGTTACTAACTATTGATGCATCATATACGAAAGAAAACTTTGAAGATGAAGTACCGTTTGCTGGATTTGATYCGGATTTAGCTTTATCTTCAATAAAACGTTTAAAAGATGTTGTTARGAAAGAAAATCCGATTATTTTCTTTGGACATGATATGGAGCAAGAAAAGGGCTGTAAAGTGTTCCCAGATTATTTGTGATATWGCATAYAAAAAGTYATGGGCTCGTTAGCTCATGACTTATTGATTTGGGGTGTTATAAAATTCTTAAGTTGATGGGCATGCGACTGTACCCMATTGCCATCAAGCTAAAATTTTATAGTACCCCCAGAACGAAATTTTGTGCTAACTTGTAACAAAAAAGCTCATTTTCTCGTTTTGGGGTAATTCTGAATTCTTAAGTTGATGGATGTGGGGTACCATWTCAAAAAAGAGATTTYTATARCAATATTYTGAGTTAATACTATTGGAGAAACAAAAGAAGAAGAATTGAAAAGGGAAAMAATGGACCAGCTCACAGGAGACATCCKTAAAAACTCGCCAAATATGAGTATGTAGTCAATGTATTCATCTCGAAACGTAAAAAAGACACTATAGAAAGTGTCTTTTTTTACGTTGACATAT
>NZ_JBFTMA010000864.1:0-1573 GCF_056396725.1 Bacillus sp. 05T31 | reverse complement strand
ACAAAATACTGTATCAAAAATAATTCGTAACATTACTAGTAAAACACCTTTTTGTTACACCGAAATCTGACAATGGAAATAAAATMCAGYWTRTGACCCRTTTTTACACGTATCTCGGCTGAACCCCAATAAGGGGTACCGCCCCACATCCATCAAGCTAAGATTTTAAACACTTAAGGAATTTGTAAGTATCAAGTAAGAAAAACGAGAGCTTTGTTTCTTATAATTAAAATATAAAGTGAAGGAAGAAAGGTTGTTTCTGGGGTTAATATGCATGTGGAAAAAGGAGAAATCAACGGTTTTTTAGAGTAATAATATCAGTATGTCCAAGTTTTGGAGATTACTTGCAAATATTTTGAAGTTTTTGCACCAGAACCCTAATTACCATACCTGTTTTTTACCATCACATATTGGAGGTTAAAACATGAATAAAAAAAAGAAAATCCAAAAATCAGTACTTACCTTTACCCTACTCTTTTCTTTAGGTGTTTCATCTTTCCCGCTTACAACAGCTATTCACGCAGATACACGTGAGGAGCAATCTGCAGAAAAGAAACAAATCTCTTTAACGGAGCGTACATCATTATTTTTTGAATATCTCCAGCAAGGTAAGTATGCAGAGGCACTTCAGTTGACGTCTGCTGCTTTTCAATCCAAGTTTACAGTAAACACATTACAAAATTGGTGGACACAAAGTCGCTGGAGCGGGATAAAAAGCATGGGAACCCCCGTGATAAAAGAACGAAACTTGGTCCATCARACGGTWGAARTTCCAGCAGCTACCGAAGAAAATACCATCCCGCTA
Organism: Bacillus sp. 05T31; assembly: GCF_056396725.1. Taxonomy (NCBI): domain Bacteria; kingdom Bacillati; phylum Bacillota; class Bacilli; order Caryophanales; family Bacillaceae; genus Bacillus; species Bacillus sp. 05T31. The sequence continues at coordinate 768 of NZ_JBFTMA010000864.1, read as the reverse complement.
CTCCTTAAATTCAAACCTGGCGGGAAAGTAGATGAAGTTGGGGAAAGGATGCCCCCGGAATCTTATACCATCCCGCATCCTAGCTATGATCAACCTGCTTCCTATCAAGAACGTGAAATCGTCATTGGAAATTCTACCTATCCGTTACCAGCCACATTAACGGCTCCGAAACGTAAGCCTGGTGAAAAGGTACCCGTAGTTGTTCTTGTTCATGGTGCTGGCATCCATGATCGTGATAGTACATATCTGGGAACAAAAATCTTACGAGACCTTGCGGTGGGCCTTTCATCCAACGGAATTGCAGTGTTACGCTATGAAAAACGCACCTTAGAACATGYAYTAAAGATGAGTGCAGAACCTGGTACGTTAGACCGTGATACTACAGATGATGCCATATATGCAGCAAAATCAGCAGCGCAGCAGGAAGGCATTGATCCAAATAATATTTTCATTCTTGGACATAGCCTAGGAGCTGGCACAATGCCGCGTATACTGAGCAAAGCGCCTTCCTCACTTGTGCGAGGAAGTATCTTACTCGCACCACCTGCACGCTCTTTGACTGACATTGCCATTGATCAGTATCAATACCTTGGGGCGTCAAAGGAAGAAATCGATGAACTAAAAAGACAGGTCGCTTTTATCCAGGATCCTACTTTCAATCCTGACCATCCTCCAGCTGGCTACAATTTTGGGTCACCTCATTTTATGTATGATGTTWCTAGGTGGCGTCCAGTTGARGAGGCAAAATCACGAAAAGAGCCTTTACTC
>NZ_JBFTMA010000863.1:0-1574 GCF_056396725.1 Bacillus sp. 05T31 | reverse complement strand
ATACTGGATGTATTTTTACAAAACTGTAATGTTTCTGTTGTTCTTTTTTATAATAAAGTAACATATTTTTAATGTTGTAGCGGACAAAAAAGCGGCTATCTCTTTACATAGACGAAGGAGATAGCYGTTTTCCTATTATTACGTATGTTACGAGTTATTACGAGTTGGTTTCAATTGCTTCTAATAATAGATCWACAATGTGAATTCCTCTCATTTTATGAGAAAGAYCTTCWCGTTCAATACCTAGTTTCATTTGTAATAGACATCCAGGGTTTGTAGTAACAATTGTCGCTGCATCTGTTTCATGCACACGGTCCATTTTGTAATCTAGAAACTCCATTGATAACTCTGAATGAACAATATTATAAATACCAGCAGAACCACAGCAGCGGTCTGCATCTTTCATTTCACGATAGATTGCACCTTTGATGGCCTCTAGTAACATACGAGGTTCAGAAGATGTTCGCATAACATTACGTAAATGACAAGAGTCTTGATACGTAATGATTTGCGGCGTGAGTCGTAAGTCATTACGTTTATGGAAATCTAGTTCTACTAGTATAGCAGTAATATCTTTAATTTTAGAAACAAACTGCTTTGCGCGTTCTGCCCACTCTGGATCATCCTTTAGTAAATAATCATARTCTACGAGRTAAGCYCCRCAACCACCTGCATTCGTAATAATATAGTCGATGTTTAAATCTTCGAATGCTTCTATATTTCGYTTYGCTAATTCTTTTGCTCCACTTTTTTCACCAGCATGTCCGTGTAATGCTCCGCAACAACTTTGTGTTTTCGGAATAACGACATCACAACCAGCAAGTTGAAGAAGTTTCATCGTTGCGTTATTTGTTTCTAAAAACATCGTATCCATTAAACAGCCTGTGAAGAATGCAACTTGTTTCTTATTTGCCACCTCAGCAGGTAAAAATTCAGGACGATCTTTCATCGCTTTCATTTTAGGGACTTTTGGCAAAACGAGGTCCATCGTTGCAAGTGTTTCAGGGAATAACTTCATAATACCTGTTTTATGTGTTAGCGTTTGTAAACCAGAACGCTGGTAAAATCCGATTAGTCCTGTTAATGTTCGCATTCGGTTTTGATGCGGGAATAGTCCTTCAAAAACAACTTTACGAACAGCTCTCACGGGCATGGAGAACTTTTTATTTTGATTAATAATATCACGAGCTTCTTCTAATAAATGTCCATAATTCACACCAGATGGACAAACAGGTTCACAAGCGCGGCAGCCAAGGCAAACATTTAATGTATCTTCAACATCTTCATCCGGCTCAATTAAACCATCAACGACGGCTTTCATTAAGGCGATACGTCCGCGTGGGGAATGTGATTCTTTATACCCAGATTGAATGTAAGTAGGGCAAGTTGGTAAACAAAAGCCGCATCGCATACAGTTTAGTAGTTCATCTTCACTTAATCGTTCTTTAAATTCCTTTTGAATGTTTTCTTTATTTAATGTGGTCATCGCTCAACCACCACTCTTTTACGAGAGTCTTTCGCGAACATCTTTCCAGGATTCATAATGTTGTTTGGGTCGAAGGCTTGTTTAATCC
>NZ_JBFTMA010000862.1:0-1574 GCF_056396725.1 Bacillus sp. 05T31 | reverse complement strand
TTGTAATTATATGCATATCCAGTATTCGCTCCACTCACGCCTTTAACTCTATATTCTCTACTAAATAGCTTTATTGTTTCAGATTCTTTATAAATACTCTTTCCCACAATTACACTATTTTCTTCCCCATCTTCCATGCGAGAACCTTTTATTAAAGGAGGAGACCAATTCTTATTTATAAGACCAATCATCATTACTTCACCTATGCCAGGAAGTCTGATTCTCATATTATTTGTAATAACACTTGAATTCTTAAAACTAGTTTCTGTTAACTCCTGAATTGCTTTGAAATCCAGTTCTCCAAGACTAGTAAGCTGAACGGAATAGTAATATTTAAAATAACCATTTTTGCGCTCATAAAATTTTTCATCGTAATAATCTCGAATCGACATCGCTATGAGTATGGGCAGAATTGTTAAAACAAATCCAATAAATAACATAATGAATATTTTTCTGTTCACTGCTATTTCTTTTAATATTAGATTCATATAGCCTCCGCATTTTTATTATCTTTTTATGGTTTGGATTAAGAATAAATCTTTACTATGAAACTACTGAATGTACTTATTTTTTTGAGGCGATTGAAATTGAAGAGGTTAAATAAATGATGTTCTTATTCGTGCTTTATATGGGCACAAAGATTTAGTATTTTTATTATACATAGAAAACATGGAGCAAAATCAGGTGATGGAAATTTTTACGTTAGCAACACATAATTTACATTTAATTAATATTGGCTGTTTTCGTAAACACTGTTGTTTTTTATAAAATGAAATTTCCATGTGATTTGCTTTATAATATATATAGAATTATTTTACAGATTAATCGGAGGTGATTATATGAATTTGCTTAATATCTCTTTTGTGATATTGATGATGGCAGGATTATTAGTGATTGTTTATGGATTACAGAAAAAATCCCAATTAACAATGCTCTTTGGTGGGATGGCTTTCTTAGCACCAATATTTTATTTCATTGGTTGGACTCCTCTTTTACCTTTTGTTGCTCCGATTGCATTGGTAATTTCATATCTTGGGAAGAAAAAGGTAAAACCGCTTAAACATACTCTTTAAGGGGTCTGTTTTTTTGCACACCTTAACATTTCAACTGTTCTATAATTTGACTTCTGACACGCTGAAATAAGCATTTTCTCTACTCGTTTATCAAAGGCTAAGTCTTTGCCTATTTCGAGCCAACGGAACCAAAAAAGTTAAGCATCCGAATATTAGAGTTAATATATAAAAATCTTATTTATTAAAACAATGCTCCTATCAAATTGACAGGAGCATTGTTTTTTCAACCTCTATTTACTTTTATATACTTGAATTGAAATGATCGAAATTAAACTGAGCAAMCCCATAAATAAACAAGTCGCGCCTAGAATTGTATAAGAATTTCCGTATCCTTGTAATAAAGCTAAATACGTACTTGTATCCATATGACCGCCCTGCTCTGYAACAGATTYACTWRYTGCCTTACTCCCCATTTCTGGTGCATTTATAAGAATATACACGCCGATAATAGCTACTAAAGCTGAAATGATTTCTACAACATTAGACTTTGTCATCATACCC
>NZ_JBFTMA010000861.1:0-1574 GCF_056396725.1 Bacillus sp. 05T31 | reverse complement strand
ATGTATTCCCCGTATTACAGCAATTACGAACGAAACTTTCAAGAGAAGAAGCAAGTTCTTTATTTCAAAAAATGAAAGAAGAAAATTATAAACTACTTTCGTTACAGAATGAAGATGATGAAGTTGTTTGTCTTGCTGGTGTAGCAATTTGTACGAACTTTTATAATGAGAAACATGTTTTCGCATATGACCTTGTAACTGCGGAAGCTCACAGATCGAAAGGATATGGTAAAGTTCTTCTGTCATATGTAGAAAAATGGGGGAGAGAAAAAGGGTGCAGTTCTATCGTTCTTACATCAGCGTTTCCAAGAGTTGATGCCCATCGTTTTTATGAAAGAGAAGGCTATGATAAGGTAAGTTATTCTTTTTATAAAGAGTTATMATATTAAGTAGGTTCTATGTGAGGTAACATATAGAACCTACTTTTATTTAGAAGTTTAAGATGAAGAGGGTTAATTGCTTATTTTGTCGAATAGTTTCTTTATAATTGAGACGATAATATTGAATTTAAAGAAGGTTAGGGGAGTTCATACTTGGAAAAAATTCAGAAACTATTAATCCCAAAAGGTGTAAGAGTTATCGTAATATCTGATATTCATGGCGAATTAAATCTTTTAAAGGAATTATTACATAAAGTTAATTTTAAAGATGAAGATTATTTAATTATTAATGGTGATCTTTGTGAGAAAGGAAGAAATAGCATTGGCGTCGTAAACTATGTGATGGATCTAGTAGTTAGCAAGCCAAATGTTTATGTAATTGAAGGGAATTGTGAAGCTGTAGTTGAAGCGCTTGTAAATGAAAATCCTGCGCTAATAAATTATTTATGTACGAGAAAGAATACAATTTTTAATGAATGGTTAGCGAAATTGAACGTTACCGTTAATGAAGAAAGTGATATTTGTGAAGTGAAAAAAATATTGATGAGCCACTTTTCAAAAGAAATAAAGTGGCTAACAGAATTGCCAACTGCTATTGAAACTGATGATTATATCTTTGTACATGCTGGCCTTGAAGATAGAGAGAATTGGAGACAAACAGACAGGAAAAATGCAATTGCAATACCAGAGTTTTTTAATAAGTCACATAGTGCGGATAAGTACGTAATTGTTGGACATTGGCCTGTTGTGAACTATTCCGAGGAGGCGCCGTCTAACAATCCAGTTATTGATAAGGAGAAAAAAATTATTGCGATTGATGGTGGTAATGCGATTAAAGAAGCAGGGCAATTAAATGCATTTATTATTCAGAGGACAACTTCAGGTGATACGTTTTCTTATACATATGTAGATCATTTTCCACAGTATGAAGTATTGGCTGATTTTAATGCGAATTCAGTAATGCAGGGCGGGGTTACATATCCACATTATTACATAGAACCTGTGGAGAGAATGAAAGGTTTTACCGTATGTAAACAACTAGGAACAAATGAATTACTTCATGTGAAAAACGAGTATATAAAGCAACTTGAATCAGGTGAGTATACAGTGAAAACGGATATTTCTTGTGCGCAAATCAGTATTAGAAAAGGGGATACAGTTTCTTTAATTGATGGTAGCTGCATGGGATATGAT
>NZ_JBFTMA010000860.1:0-1575 GCF_056396725.1 Bacillus sp. 05T31 | reverse complement strand
CTATAATAGAACTACTGTAATTCTGAACTATTCAGTGACACTAAACAATCCCCCTTGCTACTTTCATTACTATTTTATAGCGGGGGCTTATTATATGTATAAACAATCTGAGYCATCCGAAAAATGATGAATTCGAATATTGCAGTAAAAAGCGTTATTTAGGAGGTGTTACTATGACGCATATACTGGTGATTGAAGACAACCCAGATATACAAGAACTTATTCGTGAATTTCTAATGGCACAAAACTTTACTGTTGATGTAGTTGGTGCTGGAACAGAAGGCATTCTTCTTTTCCAAAAAAATTCATACGATCTTGTCCTCCTCGATGTAATGTTACCAGATATAGATGGCTATAGTATTTGTAAAATTATGCGAGGACAATCTGATGTACCAATCATTATGTTAACAGGCTTACATAATGAAGAAAGTGAAATTAAAGGATTTGAGTTAGGTATTGATGACTATATTACAAAACCGTTCCATTACACCGTATTTATAAAACGTGTAGAAGCTGTATTAAGAAGGGCAGCAACAAAGGAAGCAGAAGCTGCAACTATACTACAATTCCATGAATTGATGTTAAATTCTACAGCATATGCCGCTTATGTTCATGGTAATCAAATTGAATTGACTACAAAAGAATTTGAAATTATATATACTTTACTGCAAAATCGGGGAAAAGTACTATCAAGAAGTGATTTGTTGAATAAGGTATGGGGCTATGAACATTATGGTGATGTGAGGGTTATAGATACACATATTAAAAACTTACGAAAAAAATTAGAAATTCCTTATATTAAAACGGTGAAAGGCATTGGCTACAAAATCGAATCGTAGCAAAGACAACATCACCAAAAATATATTCATCAAAACCTTATTATTTTGTATTCTGTTATCACTTTGTCTTTATCAAATTATTTATTTTCTAGCCTCAAATTACGATAAAGATCGTTTGAAAGCTTCTGGAACGCAAACTGCGGAACAAGCGGAATCAGACAAACAAAACGACCACAGTAAAACAAAGCAAAATAAAGCTGTGTCAGAGAGTAGCATCTCTAATTTTCAATCTTCTCAAATAGACATGAAAACACTCTCTACAGCCATCAATCATCTTTTGCAGCCTAGCCAAACTGCAAAAGCAAAAGAACATGCACAAAATATTCCGGGGAAAAGTAACACAACGTCTTCACTTACAGAAGCGGAAAAGCAAGTTACTAACAATGATTCCTTACATACACAAAATGCAGCAAGTAAAGCAAATGATACACATGATAATCCAAAGTTAACAGATGTKTTGCAGCAGTTAGCTCCACATATYGGGGCGACAATGCTTGCATTATCTCTGCTTGGATCTTTAATCTAYGCAAAAATAATCGCCAAACCTTTCCGATATATGAGCGATGCTTTAAAAGATATTATGAATCTTGATTTCTCAGATAAAAAGCTACTTAACAAAAATACAGATCAAACAGATTTTAATTTGCACGTAGCTGCCTCACAAGTACCTACTATTGTGAAAAATTTACATGAAAGCAATCAAGATTTAAGAAATGAACTCAAGAAGGAACAACAG
>NZ_JBFTMA010000859.1:0-1580 GCF_056396725.1 Bacillus sp. 05T31 | reverse complement strand
AAAGAAGATACATTGATATTAATATAAATAATAGTGTACAAATCCTGCTAGTAATAATGAGCAGGATTTGTCATTTTTTCATGTAAATAAGGCTATCCTTTGTCATGTATCTTTTCTTTTACGTATTTACTTTATTTACATACAGGATTAAGATGTTTTTTAGAAATACAAAAACTACATCATATGGAAAAGCGATTTTTATTAATTAAAAAGAAAATTTGAAAGGAATGGGGAATTGTGAAGAAATTAGATGTATTATTAATGCTACTGAGCGGCCTCTTTCCAATTGCAGGAATGTTAAAGCAAATCCCTCTTGAACAATCTTTATATATTGGAGGACTTTTATTTTTTACTAGTTTCGGTAGTTACTTTGCGAAAAAGATATATTCACGTATATGTAGCTGGATAGCGTATGCACCATTTATAACATTACTGTTAGTTATTTGGAATCAGGATATTTCAATAAGTTCAATAATAGCGAACGCGAAAATCGCCGCTTGCATTGCGTTAATTCCGTGTTTATTCCGGTTTCGTACATACGGGCTTACTTTTGGCTTATTCTCATTGTGGGTCGCGTTACTATGGGATATAAAAGAAGTGCAGTCGTTAGTCATACTTGAGCGTATGATGAATTTAATGACAAGCCATTACTTATATATTCTCCTTTTAGTTGGAGGACTTATATTAGGTGGATTACTTGCGATGTTATTACACCGTAAAGAGAAGGATGATAATAAAGAAAATATAAATCTATTTCAACAAAAAAAGAAACGCAAAAAACTATCATTTAAGATTCCACTTCCAAGATTACCGAAATTTAAGATGAAATTATTTAAGTTTGGTGGAAAAGGTTCTAAACGTAAAACGCCAGAAAAAATACGTGAGCATAATTACGAAGAATCAGCTACAGCTGCAACATATGAATTGTCGGAGCAAATAGATCAATATAAAGAAGATACTGTTCAAGGACAAACGAGGATGGAACGTCGTAGAAATAGGTATAATGCATAATAAATTTCAGTAAACCTTTAATGATTTATCGTTAAATTGATAAATTATTAAAGGTTTTTTATGTAATTAAATATAGATTGCTAATGAGGAACTCATAGCATATCTAAAGTTGAGGACTTAGATAAAATAATGGGAGGACAAAATGCTTATTATTACATATATTTCTGTCTGTATATTATTTTTAGTGAGTTTTTTACATGTTTATTGGGCTATCGGAGTTAAGTGGGCGACAAATAGTGTCATTCCAACTCAAGCTGGAGAAAAGGTGTTTACACCAGGTGCAGGAATGACATTGTTTATTGCGTTATTATTAAGTATGGCAGCAATGATTTTATTACAACATGCAAATATCGTTCATTTCGCAGCTCCCAATATTTTTGTTCAAATGGGATCCTGGGTTTGTATTGTTGTTTTTTTCATAAGAGTAATTGGTGAGTTTCATTATTTTGGTATCTTTAAACGAAAAAAAGATACGCAGTTTGCTAGAATGGATACTGTTTTATATGTACCACTTTGTACATTTTTATCTTTATCCTTCTTATTAGCAATAATAACGTGAACATATACCC
>NZ_JBFTMA010000858.1:0-1975 GCF_056396725.1 Bacillus sp. 05T31 | reverse complement strand
GACAAGTTCAAGCCCCATTACATAATCACGTGTTACGCCATATTTTAAACCACGTAATCCGCCGGAGTTTTCATTAATGTTACCGCCGATTGTAGAAATTTTCATAGAGCTTGGATCTGGTGGATAAAATAAACCTTTTTCTTCTACTGCTTTAATAATATCAAGTGTAATAACACCAGCTTGTACAGTAATTGTTAAATTCTCTTCGTCAATTTCTAAAATATTGTTCATATGGCGGAAAATAAGGACGATACCACCTTCAAGTGGACACGTTCCAGCGCAAAGATTTGTTCCAGACCCGCGAACGTATACTGGGATTTTRTGAGYGTTACAYACTTTTAACACKTCWGCTAYTTCATTTGTATTACGAGGAGCRATGACTGCATCAGGCATCTGTAATGCAATGTGTTAATGTGTATATGTAATTGCTCAGCTGTCTGCTTATAAGATTGGTTATAATCGATAAATAAACGTAAAGTGTGCATAAGCTCAGGAGATGATACTAAGTTTTCAATGGTACGCTCTAGAAACTGTTCTCGAGTTTCAGTAGAAATATCTTGTAAGCACATTTCTAAACGTAAATCTTCATTAAATACAATTTTTTTCGTTTCAAGTGATACTGAAAGGGCGCGTAATGCTTGTTCGTACGATAAGTTCATATTGCTTGGCGTAACTGTTTGTCCAATCCCGATATATAAAGTAATAGAAAATAAAGTTTCACAGTCTTGTTTTAACCGTTTTAAAAATTGAAAGGTTTGCTCTTTGGATTGGATTGTTGTAAACAAAATAAACCGATCATTTCCCCAGCGAACAAATAAATTTTCTTTTGCTAAAATGTTGCGCATATGTTGCCAAATTTTACGCTGGAGCATCGTATTATCTTGGGCGATTGATAATAAAATAAGTTGTTTCTTCTTATATAAATCAATGCCAAGCGTTTTTGCACGATCGAGAAAACTTGGAGACCAGTCTGTATTTTGAAGCCAATCAAAGACAAATGCTTCATAAGAACGGTGCTCAAGTTCTAGTTGTTCTAAAAAGTAGTTTTCATGAATTAATAATTCGGTCATCTTACGTAATATTTCTCCGTATTGTGAAATATTTTCAGGTTCTCCTGTAATTCCAATCACGCCGATTACTTCGTCATGGAATAGTAAAGGAAGGTTCATCCCAGCTTTTACACCTTGCAGTCGTCGTTCATCGTCTTTTGTAATAATGACAGTTTTCTTTTGTTTCGCACAGCGGAGTGCACCTTCATGAAATTGACCGATTCTTTCCGCATCTGTACTTGCGATAATAACGCCTTGTATATTAATAATAATAATGTTCTCAGTAATTAATCTGCGTACTTCACGTACAATTTTATTTGCTAAATCAGGAAAAAGCATAATTTRCACACCTCAAATTCTATTTGTTGTACATTATATATGTAAGTTTATTAATAAAGGAAGATTTCACATTTTCCACACATTTATTTGTTAYTTTACAATTATAACGAAATCATCCGAAGATGGAGGGAATCTTTTGAGAAAGTATGTTTTTCTTCTCTGTTTTTTATTTCTATTAGTAGGGTGTCAAGGAAGTTCGTATACACCGATTGCTAAAGATAAAAGTGTTATTATAACAACGAATATAAAGGAAGGTAGTATTAGTTTTATTGATAAAAAAACAAAGAAGCTATTAACAACATGGGAATTAAATGAGCCGATTGCGGGGGTTACGCTACTTCCAAATGGCGAGGAAATACTTGTTTATGGTAAGCAATTAGAATATATGTATGTATATTCACTAGCAGAAGGAAGACAAGTGGACAAATATAAGACTGGAAAAGGAATTGCTAATGTTATCGCATCAGATGAKGGAAMACAATTATTTGCTGCCGATCAAAATGAACAAAAGGTAAGGTTCTTTACAATAAAAGGAAAAGAGACAGGGAGTGTTTCAACAGGAAAAGGGCCGATAACGATGGTAGAGC
>NZ_JBFTMA010000857.1:0-1582 GCF_056396725.1 Bacillus sp. 05T31 | reverse complement strand
GTTATGGTCTGGCGACTTCGAATCAAAAATATTGAAAGCTTCATGGACAGATAAATCATATAAATACGGTGAAGTTTTAAGGCATGTAATTGTACATGAAATTCATCATATTGGTCAGATATCTATATGGGCGAGAGAACTAAATCTTCAGCCTGTTTCAGCAAATTTAATTGGAAGGGGATTATAAATTTAGAGGCCGACTTGCATTTGTATTGCAAGTCGGTTTTTATATTAAAGAGAATTTTTAGTTAAAATCCTCGGCTTTTTTTTGACGTATATATAAAAACATTAAGATTGTAATGATGAAAAAGATCATAATCGTTTGTATGATTAAATTTTTAAACTGAAACAATATTGTCCAAGATGTAACAGCATCTTTAAAAGCTTGGAGTGCAGAGTACGAGGAAGGATCAAAACCGTACTGAAGTAACTTTTTTGTTTCAATAAAAGTACTGTTTTCATCACCGGCGTCTAATATTACTGAAATAAGTCTAGTATCTCCTCGTGTGGCTGTACTGACAAAACTATAATTACCATTAGTTGAAAAACTAGTTTGTAAGCCGTCAACACCTTGGAGTTTAATGTTTTTATTAAGGGAATATATCATTTTATTTGTATTGAAAACTTTTGAATCTTTGAAGGTAAATTGGTAAGAGGTTAGTTTCGTAACATTCAATACATCTGGAAAGTCTTTTACTAATTGTGTTGCTAGTTTAGCGACGTCTATCGATGTTGTAGTTGATTGTTTATTCGTATCGTTATTAATTCCAGTAGCATTTAGAAACGGGGATGGTTGTGATAACTTTAGTTGTTTTGCTTTGTCATTCATTAAAAGTGTAAAGTTATCTTCGTTTCCAGCAATGTGTTCTGCAAGGGCAAGTGCGGAACGATTATTCCCTGTCAAAAACAATGCATGAAGTAAATCACGAACCGTCGTTTTATCTTTCGAAGTTACTTGTATAGGACTCGTTTCTGCTCGGAAAACTTCGTTACTTATTTTTACTAATTCATCTAACTGTATTTTTCCTTCATTCAGTTGTTCTAGTGCGATATACTCTGTCATTAATTTAGATAAAGTAGGTGATTGTATAGGAGTTTCTTCATTTTTTTTATAAACAATCTCACCAGAATTAGTATCTATTAAAGTAGCTGATTTAGCTTGAATAATTGGACCATTTACATAAAGATAAAAATATAAAACGATAAGTGCAGTAATAAGAAAAGATAATAATAAAACTGTTATTTTTTTTAAGAATTGCATTAGCGATCCTCCTACTATTACATCAATAATATTATTGTAAAAAGGAATGCTTAATTAGGAAGAAAGAAAAGGTAAAGAATTTCTAAAGAATTATAAAGGATTATTAAATTTTGGATATTGATGGAATATAAAAGGTTCAATTTCTTATATGATAAAAAATTGAACCTATAAATATGTGGTATTAAGCTTTATAAGGGAGTAATTTTACAGTGAAAGTTGTTTTTTTATCATCGCTATATACTTCAATTGTTCCTTTATGCAATTCAACAATACTTTTTGCAATTGCTAATCCGAGCCCAGATCCACCAGTGTTTGTTGAAC
>NZ_JBFTMA010000856.1:0-2036 GCF_056396725.1 Bacillus sp. 05T31 | reverse complement strand
GGAGTGTATCATTCGTATTGCGGACCCAAAACTCACTATTGAATAAGTAAAACCCCAGAAATCCAAAGATCTCTGGGGCTTCATTATATATTTAACTCTTTTTGCTTTTTATTTTGTTTATGTCTATAAAGCAATTTTCGACTTATGAGAGAAATCAGTAATAAGATCAGTATCAGTACGAAAAGTTGCATAAATGATAAATCAAAATATTTAGCGCCTGTAACTATTAAAAGTGTAGAAATTGTGCCTTTTACAATGAAAAAAATAATAATCCATAATCCGCCTTTTTTCCAGTTCATTTTTATTTTACCCTTTCCTACGTTTAAATTCTTGAAAAATTTAGTGATAGTTCTTGAATGTGACATTTTAATTGAAATCTATTACATTAATAAAAAAGTAGACTTTTTTTCACAAAAATCATATCCAATTAAATGGGACGATTCCATAATAAATTTTCATAAATAGAATATTTTACATTTTAGGAGGACGGAATGGAGAAAAAAACAGATTTTTCGTTGTCACTTTTGTTTTTTTGGATTAAAGGATTTGTTTCAGTTGATTCAAGATTTGTAAAAGTATCAACAGGAAACACTCTATTAGGGTTTATTCCTGCTGGAAAAGATAATCAAAGTATTCCTTTGAAAAACATTAGTTCTACAATGATTTCTTCTCAGTATAGAATAAAATCTATTATATTAGGATTGATTATTATTCTTTTTTCCTTTAATACCATAGGAAATAACTTTATATTCGGACTCATTTTACTATTAATTGGAATTGGTATTTTAGGTAGTGGTATGCAAAATGTATTGATTATTCAAAGGGCAGGATCGGATTATATTTTTTCAGTACCATTCTTTGAAAAAGCTAAATTGGAAACTATTCAAGATTGTATTGCTGAAGCATTAGCTTATGATACAGATAAAACTGATTTAAATTTATTTTTTAATAAAAAATAAAAAAGACGATAGGATTTCCTATCGCCTTTTTTGAGATTTAAACCACGCTAAGCAAAAAATACAATAAGTTGCCCATTTGGACAGCTCGTTTACATAATTATCGATATAGGAAGTAACCATTCTATCCTTTTTTCTAAATTTAAGTTCTTGATACATGTATCACTTCACGCAAGTTGCTATTTACTAGTACACGATAACTGGATCATTAGTGTTCAAACTATCATATACAGTTTTTGCAACATTAGGAAGAAGGTTTACACACCCGCCTGATCCCCCTGTTAAATAGGCATTATTCGCCCAGTTTGTTCGCCAACCAGCATCATGGAATCCTTGACCGCTATTTGTGAATGGAACCCAGTAATCTACTTTAACTGCATAATCAGCTTTRCCTACTGCGCTTCCTTTCAACGTGTATGGTGTTCGTTTATATAARACGTACCACACACCTGGTGATGTATCTTCACTCGTGCTATGTTTACCAGTTACTACATTTGTTGTGACKRCTAATTTYCCATCTTTATAAATCCAAATTTGTTGMTCTGCAATTGAAACTTCCGCATACGTGTCTCCGATGCCATTATTCGATGTTGTTTCATAACCGATACCTTCCTTCTCCCAACCATTTCCRTGRATATTAGAAGCAGAAAGTGATTTTTCRCCYTTYTCAAARGCTTGTTGAACTTGTTTTGTTTCTTTTTCAACATCTAGTGCCCAGCCATAGCCTTGTCCTTTTACTGATATAACCGAACCGGAATGAGTTTTAAAGCTGAAATTTTTATTTAATGTTGATTTAGCATTATTAATTTCAGCAATCTTATTTTTAATGTCGCTCGCATCGATTGTCACTTTCATATCCTTTGACATAGAGGCATTTTGAATTAAATCTTTCGCTTTTAAAGGATACACTTCATTCTGCACTTTATACTCAACAGACTGCCCAAGAAGATTCTGTAGTGCTTTCTCCTCTTTTTTGACAATCGGATCGTCTTCTTTAATAGGCTTTATGTATGTAGACTTCAGATGAATTTCACTTTTATACTTCTGCTTGTCGTAATCTTTCAGTAGACTAGTAACGTC
>NZ_JBFTMA010000855.1:0-1586 GCF_056396725.1 Bacillus sp. 05T31 | reverse complement strand
TCACAGCTGTTAACACGAAAATAAAAATATATAAAAGAAAAGTTTTTAGGAGGGGGTCTAATACACTACAGTACTTAAAAAAGAAAAACAAAATAAAAAAGAACCCCCCCTTAAAAAAATATACCTTATATATATAATATAAATATAAAACTAATAATTATATATTATATATATAGTATTATTTATTAATAGTTATATAGTATGTAATACTATTAATGGTTTAAGGTTTTCGTTTTAGGGGTTTGATTTTCTGAGTCAGGAGGTTTGGAGATGACCAGAATTGATGGCTATGTTTCAAAGAAGACGATACGACTATGGCTGGAGAATTACGAATCGCTGGCTGTAGGTGATCGGTTCCCTGATGCACCGCCTAGCTTTACTGGACCTAGTGCCCAGGACGGGAAAGGTGATGGGCGCTTGAATAAGATTGTGCTGGATCAAGCGATTAAACAATTACCGAAGAACATGAAATACTTAGTGCTTGCTCGGTATGTGTACAAGATTCCTAGAAGGAATACATTACGGACTATGAATATTACTGCGAAAGTATATTACACACGCTGTAGACAAGCCGTGGATTTATTACACATGAGTATTAACGGTGACATGGTTGGCATAAGAAGTTTAATAAAAAAGTTGTACGAGGCTTGACAAGATGTGGTCATAGTAGGTACAATTTATGTTAGGATGGTGAAATTGTGTCCTACTCCAGTATTAAATAATACGCATAGCCATGAGGCCCGTCATTGGGGTATCATGGCTATTTTTATGTCCGTTGGATTGGGCTGACTGTGGTGTATATAGTAGGTAGAAACTAAGGTGACTACTGTAGTAGTTATCTAACTGTCGGCAACACGAAAGGTGAAACCGATGGGTATTTTTATCAGCCGAGCTCGCTGAGAGAGAAGGGTCTTTGAAACTCAGGGGGTCATAATCATTTATATCGGTTTCATAACTTAAAGGTTTTGACACCGTTTTGACGATGTGATAGTATCAAGGTATCAAACGGTGTCGTAACTTAGAGTCATTAGTTAGCGCCGAAAGGGAGCTGATATGAATGAAATACGGATACGCAAGGGTARGTACAATTCACCAGGACTTAGAAACACAGATCCAAACGTTGGAGAAGGAAAGTTGCAATACGATTTATTCAGAGAAGTTCACTGGCACTAAAGCTGATCGACCTAAGTTCAAGGAGTTGCTATCAATACTGGAGTCAGGTGATACCTTGGTAGTTACTAAGCTGGATCGTTTTGCTCGTTCAACTGTAGATGCGATACAGACTGTGAGAGAACTGTTTGAAAAAGGTGTAAAGGTTCACGTACTAAACATGGGGCTGATAGAGGATACACCGACAGGACGTTTAGTATTCAATGTTATGAGTGCGTTCGCTGAGTTTGAACGTGACATGATTGTTGAACGAACACAAGAAGGTAAGGCCGTCGCTAAACAACGTGCAGACTTTAGAGAAGGTAGACCGAAGAAGTATAACAAGAAACAAATTGAGCATGCATTAGGCTTATTAGATAAGCATTCATATACGCAAGTAGAAGAAATGACTGGAATCAGTAAAAGTACATTAATAC
>NZ_JBFTMA010000854.1:0-1595 GCF_056396725.1 Bacillus sp. 05T31 | reverse complement strand
CAATATCATCGTTTGGAAGCATAAATAAATAACCCCTCAATTTAAAAATTCTTCCATTTAGTATATCATATTTTTATACGGATACTCTTAAAGAAGGGGATACTTAATGAAATTGATTAGCTGAAATGTCCGGGAAGTGAGTAGAATGGATAGAAGGTGAAGTTAAAAAGGGAGGGATATATTTGCTTTTCATTGGAGTGACAGGGTGGGGAGATCATGATTCTTTATATATAAATCCCTATGAAAATAGAAATAAATTGCGAACTTATAGTGAACATTTTCCCATTGTGGAAGTAGATAGTTCATTTTATGCGATACAACCTGCGCGGAATTATACAAAATGGGCGATGGAGACGCCGAAAGATTTTTCTTTTATAGTAAAAGCCTATCAAGGAATGACAGGACATATGAAAGGGGAAATCCCTTTTTCTACGTTCGATGAGATGTTTGATGTGTATAAACAATCCATTCTTCCTTTAATAGAAGCAAATAAATTAAAAATGATTTTATTTCAATATCCACCATGGTTTGATTGTAAAGTGAAAAATGTAGATTTACTTCGATACACGAAAGAAAAAATGGAAGATTTACCATGTGCATTAGAGTTTCGAAATCAAACATGGTTTTATCCAGAAATGAGAGATAAGACGTTACAGTTTTTAGAAAAAGAAAACTGGATTCATACAATTTGCGATGAGCCTCAGGCTGGAATAGGATCAGTACCGCTTATATTAGAGGCAACAAACTCGGACATGGCGTTAATACGTTTTCATGGCCGAAATGTTCATGGTTGGCTGGATAAAGGAGAAAATTGGAGAGCGGTTCGCTGTTTATATCGTTATAATAGTAAAGAATTGGCGGAATGGGTAGAACGATTAGGGCGATTGAAAAAGAAGACGAAGGATATATTTGTATTGTTTAATAATAATTCGGGCGGAGATGCAGCGGATAATGCGAAACAGCTTATGAAAATGATGAACATTACATATGGTGAGCTGAAGCCTGAGCAATTAAATTTGTTTGAATGATGATAAACAAGAAAGGCACTGTACAAACAGGGGGAATGTACAGTGCCTTTCTATATGAAAAAGAGGGGTAACAATGTTACTGAGCGTTTGGTTGATTCATCAATTGTTGGCTTCATAATAAATGATAATGGTTATCATTATCATTGTCAATGGTTTTTCAGAAAATAAGTAAAAAACTTTTTATCCCGCTATTTGCGGCAGTAAAACTCCTACCTCAAAATTCGGCTGGAGCAAAGAAGTTAGGTGGGAGCCCTGCTGCCCGTAAACGCCCGATTGGTGAAGGCTAATAATCAGTGGGGGATGAACAAAACCCCCACTGATTAAAGTTTCACTTTATATTTTAAATAGTAATAAAAAAAGAACAGCAATTATGAACTGCATGAACTGCACCCCAATTGTTAGACACAGTCTAACAATTGGGGTGCAGTTTTTCTATGGCTAAATTTACAGCTGATGAAAAAATACAAATCGTTCTACGTTATTTGAACGGAAATGAAAGTTATCGAGAAATGGGTAGAGCGATCGGTATAAGTGGCACAATCATTTTGAATTGGGTAAACCAATATA
>NZ_JBFTMA010000853.1:0-1599 GCF_056396725.1 Bacillus sp. 05T31 | reverse complement strand
CTCTTTATCGTTATCTACTTCATTTCGGCTTTTTTGCTCATGCAATAGAATGCCGAAATCCTCACGTAGTTTTTCGTTGTACTTTAACTGATCACGCGCCCAAGATATAAAGTCACCAGCTACATCAGATGTTTCAGAAATTAAAACAATATACTGCTTTAATCGATACACGACTTGATGACACAAATAACCGTTACTCAGGTAAGCGGTTTTTGCATGACCACGACCTACACTCCAAGCTACTTTTTTCTTTTTCTCCTTACCTGTTGTGATGTCATCTAATAGCCCACATAACGTTTGGTGAAACTCTGCTGCATCTTCCATCGCTACTCCAGCTGGAATTAAGTTGTCAGGATTGCCCGGATTCCCTTCTTCAGAGAAATACTCATACATGAAGTACAGCATGTCATGTTCTCCACGGTGCACCCTTTTTAACTTTTCTAACTCATCGATGTCAGCAAGTAGTGTATCCATGTAATATTCTGTAGCCTCACCAGTTTCGTACAGCTCCTGTAATTTCTTCGCTCTTTCTGCTACAAGATTAATACGTTCCTGACGTTCTTGACGGGCTAACCATTTACCGTCTATATATGCCATGTAGCCCGCCCTCCTTTTACTCGCCTGTCAATTTTTTTAATTTCTGAAGCTGTTCTTCGATTTCCGCATTTGTACGGGTCGCATTTCCTAGATCACCCTCGATTACTTTCTTATCAGTCAGTAAACCGAATCGCTGCATATACAATTGCATAGCTTTTACACTCGGTTGCGGCCCTAAAATTAACTGCATTAACTTGCTGTACACCTGCTCACGCTTCTCTGCGAGAAAACTATCGGCCACTTCACTCTTGAATGCGATGAAGTCCTGGTTCTTAGTTCGCCACTCCCAAAGCGTTGTCCGATTTATACCGAGCTCGTTCGCCATTTCATCTTGCGTCCTTTTTTCCTCGTTGTTCGACTCCATTAACTCGTTTTCTACAAGTAAGTACGCGGCTTGAATTTGTTTGGCCGTGAGTTTTTGTTTTAACTCGTCTAACTTTGCCATTGTTTTGCTCCCCTTTCTTTGTGAAATAGAAAAAGGCAACCGATTTAGTATCGATTGCCYTAAAATTCGTATATTTTGTATAACCCCACCTTACTCTGTAAAAACTATAAAAACAAACGTAGATTAACAATCATTATGTAATTCTCTACTACATCGCTTTATAAAAAACGTCATTATTAAAGTGATAATTCCTATACTCAAACCAAGTAATTGTTCTAGTGCAATTACATCACGAAAAATCCAACGAAAAATAAAACCTATGCTAAACATGAATACACACATAAAACCAAAATATCTCAATCCCTCATATACATCTTTCATTTTTAGCTCCCCTTAAACTATATCTATATTTTGTTAGAAGACCCTTTAGATTCTTTAAAAAAGTTAGATGCAATGCAACAAACTATTCCGGTAATAAGAACAACAAATGATAACATTTTATTTACATTTCCAAATATATTAAGCCCGTTAATCACATTAAGCATAACAAGTCCCCAAAATACTAGGATTGATCCAAAGCCAACCATTATTTTTCCTAATCGGGAATGTTTTTTCAT
>NZ_JBFTMA010000852.1:0-1607 GCF_056396725.1 Bacillus sp. 05T31 | reverse complement strand
ACCAGAAGGTCCAGTAGCTCCGGTTATGCCGGTAGGCCCAGTAGGCCCYGGAGGTCCACCAGTTCCTGGCAATCCGGTAGGTCCAGTGGGCCCCGGAGGTCCACCAGAAGGTCCRGTWGCTCCGGTTATGCCGGTAGGCCCAGTAGGCCCCGGAGGTCCACCAGTTCCTGGCAATCCGGTAGGTCCAGTGGGCCCCGGAGGTCCACCAGAAGGTCCGGTTGCTCCGGTTATGCCGGTAGGCCCAGTAGGCCCTATTTGAGGCAAAGGAAAGGAACATGGAAAGGGTATGTGACAATTCTTTTTAAATTTACTCATTTTTACACCTCMCTTATAAATKAACTACCAATTTATATTTATACTWTAACAACTTATGAGTAAACMGACACACRGGTGTAAGGAAAAAACCTATAAAAATTACATAAAAGGTTTTAAGAGCAAGCCTCTATTTCACATTCCATACCAAAAAGAGCACCATATATATAAGTGCTCTTCAAAGGAAAGGCTTTATTAATAACTTTAGTACGGCGTAGGAAGTGGAGTCCCTGGCGGTCTCCACCAAGACTCAACGGTTTTCCAAGCAGCATTATAATTGTAACCTCTTCCCATCAAGTATCCTATGGCAACAGCTTCTGTTAATGCATGTCGATAGCCAAGGTGCTGAGCTTCTTGTAACCCATGACTAACAGCTGGAGTTATTATAGTAAGAGTTTGTTGTTGAAGGTTATGTGATTGTGGATATAAGGCTTGCTGAGGCTCTCGATAATAATCAATAGGGGTATAAGATTGTTGATTGTTGATGTCCATATTAACACTCCTCTCTTTTGATCAAAATAATTATTAATTATGGATTTTAGATACTTAATAATTTATGCGGGTATGGGTTGTTTGAGGAATGGGCAATAAACATGTGTTTTTAATCTTCTAAAATAAATTTATTAGAAGGTAAGTTATAGGATATAGCTATATTAAAATGAATTGGCTAAAAGAAGAAGACAAGAGGCGACGTAATTGCTGTAACACTTGATGAGGATTGGTATAAAAATTTCATTTTGTAGTGAAGAAGAAATTGAAATAGAGCAACCATTTAGGTTGCTCTACAGATAAGAGGTAACTCAGTGAACAAAATGAACACGTTAAAAATGTATGTAATAAGTAGAAGAATAAGAACAAAAAAGCAGTTAGCAAAAGCTAACTGCTAAGCCCTCGGAGAAAGGGAAAAAGAAAATTACAGAGGTCACTGTGAATTCAAGCTATATCAGCCTATTTATAGTATTGGACAGAATTTAGAATTTTATTCGGACAAACTAAAAAAGAGCAGYTAGYAAAAGCTAACTGCTCAMCTCTCGACCAAGAGAGCTAGAGTGGGAAGAATTTAAAAGTTTGTTTTAAATTCTCTTATAGTATCGGAAAACACTTAGAATTTTATTCACTAAAGAATTAAATTAGGAAGTTCAATAATTGATTGTATCAATAGCATAAACAATATTTAGGAATTTATTCAGGGAGGTAGAAGGAAATGAATACTTTTAGACTGTTCCAACTTGGTTTTGATCTGCAACATCAGAATCGTATGTGTTTGTTGCACTAACACCGCTAAAATTATTGGC
>NZ_JBFTMA010000851.1:0-1614 GCF_056396725.1 Bacillus sp. 05T31 | reverse complement strand
ACATTCGAAAATGGATCGTCATTCTTCGTAAATCCAGAGTTACCTTGATTACCTTGGTTACCTGAATTACTAGATTGACCAAATGGGTTAGAGCTTTGGTTACCGAAACCAGCTCCTGATGGTTGCTGATTGAATGAACCACGTTGCTCCCCACCGCCATTACGCGGCTCTAAAAATTGTACGCTCTCCGCAAGAACTTCTGTTACATATACACGTTTACCATCTTGTCCATCGTAATTACGAGTTTGAAGACGTCCGTCTACGCCTGCTAAGCTACCTTTTTTCAAATAATTTGCCACGTTTTCTGCTTGTTTACGCCATATTACACAATTAATAAAGTCAGCTTCACGCTCACCTTGTTGATTCGCAAATGCGCGATTCACAGCTAACGTAAAAGTAGCTACTGCAACACCATTGGGCGTGTAACGTAAGTCAGGGTCCTTAGTTAAACGACCAACGAGGATAACACGATTCATCAATCGAACCACTCTCCCTTATATATCAATTATTTTTCTTCTTCTTTAACAACGATATGACGAAGGATATCTTCGTTGATCTTAGCTAAACGGTCGAATTCGTTAATCGCCTCTGAGTTAGAGTTCACGTTTAAGATCATGTAGAAACCTTCACGTAAGTCGTTGATTTCGTAAGCTAAACGACGCTTACCCCACTCTTTTGTGTTAATGATTTCTGCACCATTGTTTGTTAAAACACCTGCGAAACGTTCAACTAAAGCTTTTTGAGCTTCTTCTTCAACGCCAGGACGAATGATGTACATAATTTCGTATTTTCTCATTACACTTTCACCTCCTTTTGGTCTAAACGGCCCATAATGGGCAAGGAGCAATTAATTTATAGTAATTACTCACGAGTTTAGATTATATCATAGTAAGTTATATGAATCAACTCACCAATACGTAAAAAACTTGGCAAACACATAATATATTTGCCAAGTTCATATCTTTATTTTTCCTAGGAAATATTAAATTAAACGTTAAAGCGGAAGTGCATAACATCTCCGTCTTTTACGATATACTCTTTTCCTTCTAAACGTACTTTACCAGCTTCTTTTGCAGCTGTCATAGAGCCATTTGTCATTAAATCAGTATAAGAAACTGTTTCCGCACGAATAAATCCACGTTCAAAGTCCGTATGAATAACACCAGCACATTGTGGTGCTTTCATACCTTGTTTAAACGTCCATGCACGTACTTCTTGCACACCAGCTGTGAAGTAAGTAGCAAGTCCTAATAAGTCATATGCAGCACGAATTAATTGATCTAAACCAGATTCTTCAATRCCTAGTTCTTCAAGGAATACTTTYTTCTCTTCCTCRTCTARCTCAGCRATTTCTKMTTCKATTTTTGCACATACAACRATTACTTGTGAATTTTCATTTGCTGCAAATTCTTTTACCATTTGTACATATTTATTGTCGGAAGGATCCATAATATCATCTTCACTTACGTTTGCTACATATAGCATTTCTTTCGTTGTAAGTAAATGCAGGCCTTTAACAATCTTCATTTGCTCTTCTGTAAATTCAACAGCACGTGCTGGTTTTCCCTCTTCAAAAGATTATTTTAAACGAACTAAAATTTCATGCTCTTATAC
>NZ_JBFTMA010000850.1:0-2499 GCF_056396725.1 Bacillus sp. 05T31 | reverse complement strand
ATACATAGCGTGGAACAGCCCATTTCACTCTCCATTTTTCAAATGGGATTAAAAATTCATCATCACTTTTAGGTTTATTTTTCATACCAATAGTTTCTCTATTTAACTTCCAAATTGCAGGAGACAGAATGATATTTTTGTAACGAATCCTTGGATAATAAGGTGAAGATGTCATATTACCCCAATTGAATGTTCTCCAGTGGTCTAAATCATTTAGGGAAACTTCTCTCATAAAGCGATAAATATTAGGGCCACTTTGGTAATTTAGTACATTACCAGCTACCACTTTAATTCTTTTCCCAAATTTTTTAGATTTCAGATAAAAGTTTTCTAATGATGCTCCAACGACAATATCATCAATTGGAATTTGCAAAGTATCTTCATCTCCATTTGTTCCAAGAGTTACAGTTACTTCTCTTGTAGTTTTTCCAATTGCCACATTCGCTGAACGGCCAGTTGCCGGAAGAAAACTTCCCTCTACCATAACGATATCATTATTAAATTGATGGTCAATCTCCGCTTCTTGTTGCTGAATTTCACGTCTAACATTTGGATCTAAGATATCTAAAAATCGACCAAATGTGCTTCCTGCTGCATGAGATCCTGGATTTGGGCTTAGGCATAAATTATACTTTCCATTGTCTAATTCCTCTTGCGAAGTAGCATACAATTCTCCATATACTTCAAATGAATCTGGAGCGTATCGAGTATCTTTTTCTATTCCAATTCTGCTAATTATTTCATCAGTAATTTCAATTTCTTTTTGCTGATTATGAATAGCTTCAATAAGCATATATGATAATTGGACATTACGTTCTTCATCTAAAGGCGGCGTAAAATTTTCTCCATCCCTATTTCCTTTTGGATTTTTATATGTCGCGGGTGCTCCAAGCCCTAATTCCTCACTTAAAAGTTCTACCAATGGAACTTCCCTAGTTGTTCCGTATTTTTCTAAAAATTCAATATGATATTTTTGGAGATGAGGAAATCCAACTCCGCTATCGGCTATGCTCCATAACACTTGAGCTGCTTTACTAACATCATTTGCTACGTTTTTTCCTATAGCTAAATCATGCATATTTAAAGCGAAATCTACTTGAAGAGGCGTTGAAACTTCATAAATCCCCTTCATTAATAGGATAAGATCGTTGTATATAGAAAGCCCCTTTCCAAGCTGTAATTGATCATAAACAAGTATTAAATCTTTTACCTTCAGTAAATCTTCCCATATTTGATTTTCACCAACTCTTACTTTTAACTTGTCAATCACATAATCAAATGGGGAGTCATATGTAAGTGGCGGTCTTAGCTCAGTTATAAGGTATTCTTGCTCTACCAACTGGAGAATAAAGTTTTCCATTACCTTTATATCTGTGCCTGGATAGTCATTATTCAACTTTTGGAGAAGCTCTTTCACTGTAATATGTGTTTCAGCTAAATCTAAAACTTTCTTAACAACTTCACTATATGTAATTGAAATATTTTCTTTTTTCTCCATATCTTTCTTACGTAACCATTCCATATCAGGCCGAGTTCTTTTCTTAAATTGTTCAAAATGGCTCATTTCAAGTAAAGATTTTTCTTTAAACTCTCCGGATGCTACCCCGGAAAAAGCTCCAAAAGGTGTTGGGCGTGTTGTCATTCTTAACATATATCGTAATACAGAAGATATTACTTGTTGTGTTTTCCTATTACTTAAATCACCATGTATATATTTAAGAGATTCAAGCAATGAAGGACTTGCAATGGCAATGGCTTCCTTAATGTAATCCATTTCTGCATATTCCCTTAATTTTTCAATCAATAATTCTTGATCCTTAATTTGATATAGTGCGTTAAATGGTAAAAACGGGGATCTAATCATAAAAAATGGTAGAGGTTCAAATATATTATTACATGCGGTTTTATTTGATGTATGAATAGTCTTCCTTTTTTCTGTAATCATTTGGAATCTTCCCTTCTGTTCTAATCAAATATTATAATAGGAGAAAAAGAGGGACACATCTGTGTTCCCTCTTTTTGGGCATTCAATTAGCAACAGAAGCTATTGAATGAACCTGTGTTTCCACAGCCAGGCGTACAAGCTGAAATACTTGTAATTTGTGGATCTACATCACCTGAAGCTGTTGTTACTTGAACATCYAAATCAAAAAGGTTTTTTTCGTTAATCATTTTCTTTTCCCCCTAAARTTTTTTTAAGACRWTATGTCTTATGTAGCAATTAGCAACAGAAGCTATTGAATGAACCTGTGTTTCCACAACCAGGCGTACAAGCTGAAATACTTGTAATTTGTGGATCTACATCACCTGAAGCTGTTGTTACTTGAACATCYAAATCAAAAAGRTTTTTTTCATTAATCATTTTCTTTTCCCCCTAAAATTTTTTYAAGATAATATATCTTATATAGCAATTAGCAACAGAAGCTATTRAATGAACCTGTGTTTCCACAACCAGGCGTACAAGCTGAAATACTTGTAATTTGTGGATCTACATCACCT
>NZ_JBFTMA010000849.1:0-2888 GCF_056396725.1 Bacillus sp. 05T31 | reverse complement strand
GTTAACCTCCCTAGCTGTAATTGAACATCTTGCAATGCTTGACTATACTTTTTATAGTTTTGTGATAAGATAGAAAGCAAAGAATATCTTTCTTCAGATTTAGTAGAATCTTGTAACAAGTTACTTACTTCTACTAATCCATCAAATTGTTTTAATGTTTCAGTCAATGTCTTCTTGGCGGTGGACAGTGACTCGTATCGTTTTTGTAAGTCCAGTAGTGTTTGTAAACGCTGCTGGTCTTTTTCTGTTTGTTCAAGTATTTGTATAAGAACTGGTACTTTTGACAGCCTCTCGTCCTCTACAAAGGCAACGCGTAATTTTTCGAACGCTACATGTTGCTGAGTCTGTAGCTGTAACAGTACCTCTTTCTTTTTGTACAATTCCTCTACGTGTTCCATCAGACTTTCAGCTGTTTTTAATTGCTGTACTTTATCATCCACATCCAAGTACTCAAGTAAGTTACCTGCTAATCTCTCAATTTCTTTTTCCGCTAGTAACCTCTCTTGCCTCGCTGCGTATGTATCTTTTGAAACACTTTTCACTGCAAGATCTACAGCTTCTGTTCCTGCTAATTTACCAAGTACTTTCGCACCCGATGATGGTGTTTCACTTATTAAGAATGGCGCCTCGAGCTGAAATGCGAAGTTTAAAGCTGTAACAAAATCCCCAAATGTTTGCTTTGTAATACCGAGTAACTGCTTTACTTCTTCTGGTACCTCAGACTTCTCAAACACACTACCTTCGTCTCCAGGATCCGTTTGAATTCTGTAAGATGTTTTCCCTTTTCTACGGTGCTTTGAAATAGTAATACCGCTATCCAAGTGAATCGCTACTGTAGCATGTCCAACCGATTCGTTTACGAAAGCCTCACCTTGAGGTTCGTT
Source organism: Bacillus sp. 05T31 (assembly GCF_056396725.1). NCBI lineage: Bacteria > Bacillati > Bacillota > Bacilli > Caryophanales > Bacillaceae > Bacillus > Bacillus sp. 05T31. The sequence continues at coordinate 2,004 of NZ_JBFTMA010000849.1, read as the reverse complement.
AAATGCTACCCAGCGAACCGCTCGTATGATTGAGGTTTTACCACTATCAGATGGTCCAGTGATTACGTTCAATCCATTTCCTAAATTAAAATGGCTATTTGTATGTGACTGGAACCCTTCTACGAAAATCTCATTAATGTTGGCCAACACGTTCACTCCTTTCCGTTAGCTTTAACATGGTGCTTACTGCTTGTTTTTCTGATCCATTCTTGAAGTGATTTTTACTTTCGCAACATACCGCTTTTACATCTTTCGCTTTTGCAATACGACTTGCATAAGACACGTATCGTTGCATGTGTATCACCTCCTCTCAATAATTTAACTTGCCTTCACTTCCGCTTTTTTCTTTCTTGTGACCGTTACTTTGACGCCTAAATATTTTTCATGGATATTCTTCAAAAAATTGTTCTTCAGGCGGGAATCCCAGCTCAAATGACTGTTTAATTTCTTTTTTACTGGCGTTTTGCAAGTGAGAGGGTAAATAAAAATGTTCCATAGGGAACCCAAGTACAATTGCGATTTGCAAGGCTAATTTTCCTCCCGGATCACGTCTACCAGTCTCTAAGTCTGCAATATGACCTGGAGTCACACCAACCTTATCTGCTAGAGCCGCCTGTGACATACGTTTTTTTCCACGTAAATCTGCCAACCAAGTCCTTTTCATATGTCMACCTCCAGACAACCTTTAATGATTTTTATTATACTGGCGTTTTGCAAGTAAGTAAAGTGGTATTTCAAAAAAACTTGACATTTTCTAGCCTCTCAATTAAAAATCACCCCTATTTTCAAAATAATTTACTTGCAATATGCGTACATTTTCCATTGTGTAATAAGGGCATAAAGTGTTATCTTATATATAGATAACAGCAAAAAAATAAAAAACATTTTATATTTTTTTATAAATTTTATAAAAAACAGAACCATTAAAAATATATAAAAGAATTTTACCGGGAGGTAATATACATGAACATTGGGGCCCAATTAAAATTTTTACGAAATAGACGTGGTTGGACAATGCAAGAAGTCGCAGATCGTATTGGTAAAAATGATTCTACGTATAGCGGATATGAGACCAATAAAAGAAAACCCAACGCCGAAGTTCTTGTACAGCTAGCCGATACCTTCGATACTACTACAGACTTTATTTTAGGAAGAACAGAAAATCCAAACGGCCTTAACTTTAATGTAAAAGACTTTTTAGATCAGGGTAGACTACACTCTGACGGGGTAGAAATCACAGATGAGCAAGCTGAACTCGTTAACGTTTTATTAAGACAAGTTCTACAAAGAAAACAGCAATAACGAAAAAAGGATTAGCCAGATGCTATTCCTTTTTTTGTTGCAATATAGTTGTGATTTGATTGTACTGTTCCTGTGTAATCTGACCTTGTTTATACAGTTCCTCCATAAGATCATTTATGTCACAACTCACTTTTTCATGTTCAAATAATTCCCCAATTAAACGTTTTGTTTCTTGCTTTGCAGTCTTTTTTTTCACCATAGTTCCTCCCCTTCATCCTTAATAGTTTGTGAAATATGTATCAAGTGGTCTAGTTTTTTCAAAGTCTAAAAAAACGTGACACCCCTTAAAAAGACGAAAGACGCTACTATAAGTAGCGTCTTTTTAACTATTTATTTATATTACATGCCACCCGGATCGACTCTCATTAATTGCACTTTTTCAGTATGTACAGTAGCTTTTTCTTTACCTAAATCTTTAGTTTGGTCTGCACCAGTACCAATAACCCCAATTGATAACGCTAGTGCGCATAATGTAGTTACTACAAACTTTTTCATTTTACAACACTCCTTCTGTTATTAGAACTCGCTTTGCAAGTTGAGCGTACATTAAATTTCCTATTTTTTCAAATAATTCCAAAGATTCTCTTGCCATAATTGTATCATTTTCTATTCTTGAAAGATAGTACATCTGGAAAGCGGATAGACCTTGCTCTTTCAATCTATCAAAAATCTCATAGCCCTTTTTCTTATCACCATATAAAC
>NZ_JBFTMA010000848.1:0-1621 GCF_056396725.1 Bacillus sp. 05T31 | reverse complement strand
AGCGGGAGATAGCCCTGCGGATGATCGTAACTTAATGACTGCGTTAACGGTTGTTCTCGTAAAATTGTTTGTAGTTGATCGTGAGGATAGAGGTTACAACCGAGCTCTCCGTTTGCGAAGTCAATAATGTTCTCATTTTGTTGTACTTCTGCCCGAATATGGCGAAGTAACGGTAAGTTTGGTAAAAAAGTACCACCTTCTACGAAACCTCTCCAGTTCGGCGTTAATGTTGGAGAAACGCCCCACATATGTGTACTCACACGTGTACCTTTACCAGTCGTACTTTCTACAATTCCCATTGCGCGAAGTTCATTATAAGCAGTCGTTACCGTACTTCGGTTTACATTTAACTGCGTAGCTAATTTCCGTTCTGAAGGGAGGAAGCTACCTGGAGGCAGTTCTCCGTATGTAATACGTCTTTCAATAAAGTCAACAACTTGCTGATAAATAGGGATTTTACTGTCGTTATCTAGCTTCCATTCCATACAAACGCCTCCGCATCTCTTAACTACATCAAGTATAACAAATTGGCTGGGTAAAAAAACAGCCAATTGGACGGTGTTATATCCAGCCAATTTTACTATGCTAAATAGGGAAGGGGAGATTCGGATGAAACGATGGCAAATGGAATGGCTCCTAGTATCAGTAGCATTAGTATGGGGAGCAAATTATACAATTGGAAAGTATGGCGTGGCATTTATGTCATCCATTCAATTTAATAGTTTACGATTTTTAGTAGCATCTCCGGTATTATTACTTATTACATTTATTATGGAACGCTCACTACGTATTGAAAGAAAAGATTGGTTACGATTATTAGCAGTCGGTATCGTTGGAACGACAATGTATCAAACGATGTTTATGCTATCTGTAAAATATACTTCAGCAACAAATGCCTCATTATTAATTGCGATGTCACCTATATTTACAGGGATATTAGCAGTATTGCACAAACAAGAACGTTTTTCGATGAAAGTACAAATTGGTTCAATAGTAGCCTTTGTTGGTGCAGCATTCGTTTTATTAACAGGGCATTCAGGAGGAGCAACTTATGAGTATGCGTGGCTCGGAAATGTAATTGGATTAGTCGCAGCAATTGCGTGGGGATGGTATCCAATTTTAGCGCAACCACTTATTACAAAATACTCCGCAATGAGAGTCACATCATGGTCTACTTTAATTGGCATTGTACCACTCGTTGTATATTGTTTATTCAATGTAAATACGTTAACGTGGCCAGTAGATATGCCGAGCTGGGGCTCACTAGCATATTCGATCGTCTTTGCGACAATTTTCGGACTTGCMATGTGGTATGTCGGTATTAGTAAAATAGGYTCAACGAAAGTAATGGTTTATATGTATCTCGTACCATTATTCGCAGTTATCTTTGCGGCAGTAACAATCGGAGAGCAAATAAACATGATGCAACTCGTTGGAGGTCTTATAATCTTCATCGGCTTATATGTTGTAAAAAAAGGCGGAATGAAAAAGCCAGCTCTCAATTTGAAAAAAGTAAGTTAACAGTAAAAATGATCTCTTTCATATAGAAGGAGATCATTTTTTGTTTCGTAATAAAAGCGCTTGTTCAACGGCCCATTTTTGATGATCATGAATGAGAAAC
>NZ_JBFTMA010000847.1:0-1621 GCF_056396725.1 Bacillus sp. 05T31 | reverse complement strand
TTTTTAACAAGACGCATTAAAAACGCATTCGTTATTATGGAATTTGTAGAGCGAATTGTTACATTTGAAGAAATAATTGTAAACGTACAAAGAAAGTCAGCCTTATGAAGTGACCCCATAAAGTAAGAAGACTTTTAGACATATAAAAGGGAAGATTTTATTACATTTTTAATGTAATGTTTTTTTGTGTTTGTTTAAACATCCTGTAGTTTCTAAAAGAGGTTATATATTTTAGTACCCTATTAATTAGGGTACTTTTTTGTTTGTATATGGTAATCAAAATTCTGAAGTCCAGCCATGGCGTAACTTTACGCATAATTTTTTATGAAAGAGGATTCAAAAGTACCCGTAAGTCGTACTTATGCAAAACAATACAAAAAGTTGCTACGTATTTAACAAGTAGTTTTTTGTATTTCACCCTTCGTTTTCTGTAACTGATTCCATATTTTTGACGCTCCAACTTGTAAGTGCTTACATAAGCGGAAACATCCTATACAATGAAGTTGTTAAGTCGAATGAGGTGGCGAAAATAAAAATAAAAAAAGCATATTTAGCGAATAGCATTGAAATAGAAAGAGGAGGAGAGATGGTATGAAAAAATCATCGGTTAATCCATGGCTTGTTGTCCTTGGAACAGTCATAGTACAAATGGGGCTTGGTACGATATATACATGGAGTTTATTCAATCAGCCCTTAGTGAGTAAATACGGTTGGAGTCTTAACGCTGTTGCTATAACTTTCTCAATTACTAGCCTGTCTTTAGCGTTTTCAACTTTGTTTGCGAGTAAATTGCAAGAAAAATGGGGACTTCGTAAACTTATTATGATAGCTGGACTAGCATTAGGAATTGGATTAATACTTAGTTCACAAGCTTCCTCATTAATATTGCTTTATGTACTAGCAGGGGTTGTTGTAGGTTATGCAGATGGTACAGCATATATCACTTCATTATCCAATTTAATAAAGTGGTTTCCAAAGCGTAAAGGTTTAATTGCTGGTATTTCTGTCTCTGCATATGGTTCGGGTAGCTTAATTTTTAAATATATTAACGCACAGTTAATTGAATCAGTTGGTGTATCACAAGCGTTTATATACTGGGGGTTAATTGTTACAGCTATGATTGTCCTTGGCGCTTGTTTAATCCATCAAGCTGCAGATCAAGGAGCAGTTCATGAAACAAAAACTCAGGAATATACAACGAAAGAAATGTTAGGCACAAAACAAGTATACTTATTATTTATTATGTTATTTACATCATGTATGAGTGGCTTATATTTAATTGGTATGGTAAAAGACATTGGTGTTCAACTTGTAGGGCTTAGCGCAGCGACAGCAGCTAATGCGGTGGCTATGGTTGCAATCTTCAATACATTAGGTCGTATTATTTTAGGACCGTTATCAGATAAAATCGGCCGTTTAAAAATCGTTACTGGTACATTTGTTGTTATGGCAGCTTCAGTCTTGGTTTTAAGTTTCGTAGATTTAAATTATGGTATCTACTTCGTATGTGTAGCAAGTGTAGCGTTTTGCTTTGGTGGAAATATAACTATTTTCCCAGCTATCGTTGGTGATTTCTACGGTATGAAAAACCATAGTAAGAACTACGGAATTGTGTATCAAG
>NZ_JBFTMA010000846.1:0-1623 GCF_056396725.1 Bacillus sp. 05T31 | reverse complement strand
TAGATATGGTGGAGATATTTAAACTTGGTGGCGTTGAAGTAACAAAAGAAGAAGTGCGAAAGATGCTGACAAAATTAAAAAACAGTTACTATGATGAAGTTGATGATAGTGATGTAGTTGAATATGATTACGAAATAAAATGCAATAATGTTATGTTAGAGTCATTTCTGAATGGTTTTATTACTTTTAAAAGAGGGAAACAAGATCCAAAACCAGGGCAATCGGATAGACAAGCGATGTCTTTAAAGAGTAATGGAAGTGTTAATAATCTCGTTCTAAAAAAATTGAAGATAGCACTATCATTAACAAGTGAAGATATGCTTGATATATTAGAAGACGTAGGAGTCATTGTAACAAAAGGAGAATTAAGCGCTCTATTAAGAAAAGAAGGCCATAAGAATTACAAAGAGTGCGGTGATAGATACGCAAGGAATTTCTTAAAGGGATTAGCTGTAAGCTATAGAGGATAAGGAATAAGCATTGTAACATTTATGTTAAAACAGTAAATGGTATAATAGCTAGAGTAGGTCGTTTGTAGCCTACTCTTTTTTATTTATAAAAATAAYATAAACRAATAYGYTAGGTGATGAAATGRTACATACATATTCAGGTGAGACAATTAATTTTCATATAACTTATAAGAAGAAAAAGTCGGTGCGTCTTTTTGTAGATTCGTACGGAAATGTGGAAGTGCAGGCTCCAAAGGGAACCCCTGTTGAATACTTAGTCCAATTGTTAGAGGAGAAATGGGATTGGATTCAGGCAACACGTAAGGAAATGCAGGATCGAGCGCTTGGACCACAGGAAAAGGGTTATGATCAAGGAGAGGGCTTTCTGTATTTAGGGAATACGTATCAGATACAGATTTCTCAAGATGCAAGTATTACGCAAGATAATGCAGTTTTTGAAGGGGATAAGCTACACATTTATGTGAATGAGCTTAAGGATGAGAAAATACAACAAGCTTTGAAACGATTTTACTATAAGCAGTGCAAAGCATTAGTAGAGAAGAGTATTAAAGCGCATCAAAGTAATTTTAAAACAAAACCACGTTCTATTCGTATTACAGATAGTAGTCGTACGTGGGGAACTTGTGATTCAAATCTACAGTTAACGTTTAATTGGAAGCTAGCAATGGCACCTCAGAGGGTAATTGATTATGTAGTTGTTCATGAAATGTGTCATATGGTTCATTTAAATCATGATCGATCTTTTTGGCGTCTTGTCGGGAAGATAATGCCTGATTATAAGGAAATGGAAAACTGGTTAGCGTTATCTAGTTGGAAGATGACGGTTTAGTTATTACTTTAGATTGTGGAATGAAATAAAGTAGAACCCTAATGAATTAGGGTTCTCTTTGTACATAGATTATCGTCCAAACTTCACAGTGAAAGTATCGTCTATTCTCTCCATCGCATACCCACGATACCCCTCCGAAAGCAACGCCTGCTGTCCACCAGCATCACTCATCGGAACGCTCTTAACATCGGACCAATCTCTTTCCTTATCCCCACGCAACTCCTTCACAAAAACATACCGCAGACTCCCACCATACTTCTCCTTCAGCGCAGCAATTTCCATCCCTTGCGCAAACTTATCTTTTAAACTAGGGATGTTGAAAGG
>NZ_JBFTMA010000845.1:0-2041 GCF_056396725.1 Bacillus sp. 05T31 | reverse complement strand
TATCGGAATGATTATGTCATGGTTAAAAAGAGGCATGATTTATACCCCRCATTTYATGGCAATGCAATTAACTCGCTTAATTATTTTAGGAGCYCATACTGCAGCAGGATTAGAAMGACCGTTTTAAAAATGGAAAAAGCRAAGGARRTTATCCTTCGCTTTTTTCTATTAATTAAATGTAATGTTATGTACAGCCTCTTTATCAAGACGTTTAATAACTTCTACAATTAACTTCACTGCGTTTTCATAATCATCACGATGTAACATCGCTGCATGAGAATGAATGTAGCGTGTCGCAATCGTAATTGCCATAGATGGGATACCATTTACAGAAATGTGAATTGCTCCTGCGTCCGTTCCCCCGCCCGCTACAGAATCATACTGATATGGAATTTGTAATTCATCCGCAACATCAACAACGAAATCACGTAAACCTGTATGACCAATAACAGAAGCATCATATAGAATGATCTGCGGACCATCACCCATTTTACTTTGTGCTTCTTTTGCCGTTACACCTGGTGTATCACCAGCAATACCTACATCTACTGCGAATGCGATATCTGGCTTAATATAGTTTGCAGATGTTTTCGCACCACGAAGACCAACTTCTTCTTGTACAGTCCCAACGCCGTATACAACGTTTGGATGCTTTTCATCTTTTAATTGTTTTAATACGTCAATTGCAATTGCACAACCAATTCGGTTATCCCATGCTTTTGCCAGTAACATCTTTTCATTCTTCATCACTTGGAATTCGAAGTATGGTACAACTTGATCTCCTGGTCGTATGCCCCACTCCATCGCTTCTTCTTGGCTAGAAGCACCAATATCRATGAACATGTCTTTAATTTCAACTGRCTTTTTACGAGCTTCTGGAGGTAAAATGTGCGGTGGTTTTGAACCAATTACACCTGTTACATCTCCTTTACGCGTTACAATCGTTACGCGCTGTGCAAGCATAACTTGCGACCACCAGCCACCCACCGTTTGGAAACGAAGGAAGCCTTTGTCATCAATTTGCGTAATCATAAAGCCGACTTCATCTAAATGACCTGCAACCATAATTTTCGGGCCGTTTTCTTCCCCAACTTTTTTCGCAACTAAACTTCCTRAATTGTCAGTAGAAAGTTCATCTGCAAACGGCTCAATATATTTCTTCATTACTTCACGTGGTTCGCGCTCGTTACCCGCAATACCGCGTGCGTCTGTTAATTCTTTTAGCATTGTCAATGTCTCGTCTAATTTTATCATTGCCAACACCCTCCTTTTTCTTCAGTCACTTTATTATACAAAAGGAAATTGAAATATTCAAAAATTAAATTAGTATCCTTGTGTTTGACGCTGATGATTTACTTCAAGCTAACATTTTTTCTTTTAACAATTTTTTCGGTTGTAAGTCATGTTCTTTCACAATACGGTCATCTAATTCTTTTTGTAATTTAAATAGTTGTAGTAAGTCCATTCTATTGTCCTCCTCCAACATCGCATTTTCCGCAACAATGTTGTTTCATCTCAAAGTTCATTATTATTTTTCGTTTCTTATTAACAAGTCAGCTACCTACATCTTTATAAAGATAGCTTGTCCTTAATTTGCAAATACGTTTCAATCATCACTCATAGATTGTTCACTTGATGAAAGTTCCATATCATCTTTCCATTATAGCAGTGTCGTTTCTGCTAGGAAAGATGCACTTCTCACGAATGAGTTCAAATAAAGTGAAACTTTAATAAGTGGGGGGTTTTGTTCATCCCCACTTATTATTAGCCTTCACCAATCAAGCTTTTACGGGCAGCCCGACTCCCACCTAACTTCTTTGCTCCAGCTGAATTTTGAGGTGGGAGTTTTACTGCCCGCAAATAGAGGGATAAAAAAAGTCAGGAGGATTCTCCTGACTTTATATATATATTCTTTTATATCGCTATAGCTTTTATATTGATTTTGTCATATCGATAACGACACATCCGTTAATCTTTCCTACTTTCAAGTAAAAGCCTCCTCGTTATCGTTACAAAAATTCTTACAAGCACATCTTAATAT
>NZ_JBFTMA010000844.1:0-2243 GCF_056396725.1 Bacillus sp. 05T31 | reverse complement strand
ACCTTCTTGTAGTTCGGAAAGTAGCAATTGATGTAAATCTTTTCTATGAATGGAGTACATTTTTGGATAACAAGCTGGAATGGTCAATTTACTAAATATAGTTCCTTTTTCGGATATAAGGTTAAAACCGTCACTTTCGTTGCCAAATTTTTTTATTTGCTCAGAAATTCCGTATGGTTCAAGTGCTTGCATCGCATTTGGGGCAATGATAATACCTGCACCAGCAACAGTAGTTTCAATATTTTTGTCATATACTTTTACATCTAATCCTATTTTTTGTAAGGAAATTGCTGCGCAAAGACCAGCAATACCACCACCTATAATCATGACATTATTCATTTGTTATCCCTCCACAATTAAGTGACTTAACTCATAAAATGACCATGGTCATTTTATGAGTTAAGATTAATACCTTTTTTTGTTATTGTCAATTAGACTTTTAACTATAGTTCCGGAACGATTAGGTGAAAATAGAAATAATTGAAATTCTAAAAATGTAGAAGAGGAATTAGTAAAATTAAGCATCCGAGTAGGAGTATAGAGGGATAACATGTTACAATACAGCTAAGAACACGCAATAAAGGAGAGTTTTTTACGTGAAGATTAAAGCAATTGAACCGACGCCAAGTCCAAATACAATGAAAGTTATTTTGAATGAAGTATTACCATCAGGAGCGCGTAATAATTATACAGATGAAAATAAAGAACAAGCGCCAATGCAAGTGCAAGAAATCTTGAAGATTGAAGGCATTAAAGGTGTGTATCATGTTGCAGACTTTTTAGCAGTGGAGCGAAATGCGAAGTATGACTGGAAAGTTTTATTACAACAAGTTCGTGCTGTTTTCGGTGAAGAAATAGTGGAAGAAAGCGAAGAACAACAACTTTCTCATTTTGGAGAAGTAAAAGTGTTTGTTCAAATGTTCTTTACAATTCCGATGCAAGTGAAGTTAACAGATGGGACCTCAGAAGAGCGTGTTGGTTTACCTGATCGTTTTAAAGAATCAATTATGAAAGTGCAAATGTCTGCACCTAACGTTGTGAAAGAGCGTAAGTGGGTAGAGCAAAGTACACGTTACGGTAATTTTGAAGAAATCGGGAAAGAAGTAGTAGAAGAAATTATTGCTGCTTATTCAGAAGAACGTGTAAATGAAACGGTTAAAGAATTATTAGATCAAGCAGGTGCTGTTGAAGTAACGATTCAAAAGCGTGAGCCATATAAAGTAACAGAAGAGATGATGAAAGATTCTGACTGGAAAAACCGTTTTGCAGCTTTAGAACAAATGGATCCAACGGAAGAAGATATGATGGTATTGAAAATGGCATTAGATGATGAGAAAGTATCTATCCGTATGGAAGCAAATGACGGAGTCTCGTAAAGGGGAATAGTTTATGATTGTTTTCTATGATAGTTGGTGCCCGATGTGTACGGCGGTTGCAGAACGTACGAAAAGATTAGATAAAAAGGGTAAGATGAAATTTGTTTCATTTCGAGATGAAGATGTAGTTGAGAAGTATGAACTTTCTCAAGAATTACAAAGTAAGATGGAACAAAGATTGTATATTTTAAAAAATAATAAGTGGTATGACGGAATTCATAGCATTAACGTATTAGCAAAGGCCGTTCCATCTTATTGGTTTGCAGTACCTTTTATAAAACTATCTATCGTCCTTGGATTTGGAAATAAAGTATACGATTATATTGCCAACAATAGAAAACTTGTCCCAGTTGGACACTGTCGTGAAGGGGTTTGTGAAATCCCTTCAAAAAAATGAAATCATCGTTATCTTTCTTTTGCACCTATTAATAGAGCGTGATATGATAAATTTGGAATGAAAGTTGAAGGAGAGATACAAGATGTCAAATGCATATGAAGAATACATGCGTCAAATGGTAATTCCAATGCGCCAAGAGTTAGTGCGTTCTGGATTTGAAGAGTTAACTACAGAAGAAGCTGTAACAGAATTTATGGAGAATGCATCAGGTACAACTTTAGTAGTTGTAAACTCTGTTTGTGGTTGTGCAGCTGGTTTAGCACGCCCATCAGCAGGTCAAGCGGTTGTACGTGCTGAAAAACAACCTGATCATCTTGTAACTGTATTTGCAGGTCAAGATAAAGATGCTACTGTAAAAATGCGTGAATACTTCGGAGAAATTCCTCCATCTTCACCATCTATGGCATTACTAAAAGGAAAAGAAGTTGTGCACTTCATTCACCGTCATGAAATTGAAGGCGCAACAATGG
>NZ_JBFTMA010000843.1:0-1653 GCF_056396725.1 Bacillus sp. 05T31 | reverse complement strand
GCATAAACAATCGTGTCACCAACACTATAGTTCACTTGCAACTTGATTTCTTTCGACTCCAGTTCAATCTTATGCTTATCTATTATACTTTGTACTAGTGGTTCAATAGGGAATTCTTCTTTTTGTAAAATATCTCTTTCTAGTTTAGAAAATCGCAATAACTCTTCAATTAAATTTGAAATTTGATCTGTTTGTTTAATGATTATATCAACATATGTGCCATCATCTAAACCGTCTTTTATTCCCATAGAATATGCTTTTACTAATGCGATTGGTGTTTTTAATTCATGAGTTACATCGCCCATAAATCGTTTTAAGTGGTCATTTCGATCTGTTAAATCTTGATGTGCTTCATGTAATTTATCACTCATAATGTTTATACTATTTGCTAAATCACCTATTTCATCATTCGTTTTAACTTTCGTCCGTTTAAATTTCAGACGTGAAATATCTTCTGCGACATCACTCAATTCATTCAGTGGCGTAGTGATTGTTTTTGAAAAAATCCAGACGAGCACGATAATAAGAAATAGTGAGAATCCCAAAATGTATAAATAAAATGAGTTAAGCGTTTTAATTACTTCATTTGAATGTGCGATAGAAACTCCTACTAAAATCAACATATCATCTTTCGCAATGTATTTCGCAAAAAAACTAGATTTTATCTTTTCTTGATCATATATTTTATTCGATTGTCCGAGGTTCTTCACTTTCGTAATTTCTTCTTTTGTAATCCAAAGTTTATTCAATGCAACTCTCTTTTTTGTAAGTTGCATGCGTAATTCTTCATTAATAGCATCTTCTGAACTATTTATTGATGTATAAGCAATCGTAACATTACCTTCATTTTCAATACGATTTATAGCATCATCCAGTTCTTTACGCGGTATTGACTGGATTTGCGCTGTAATGCCTTCTAAGCTTTCGCGTGTTTTGTGCACATTATATTTTGGTAAAAAATAGTTAATTAATAATAAAGAGATGGCAAAAATAAGGATGACTGTTAAAGAGATGCTGAAAAATAACTTTTTACCGAGTTTATTCACACTCTTCCTCCAAACTGTATCCTAAACCGCGATGTGTCTTTATAATATTTTCTCCTATTTTTTTACGTAATCTTCTTACATGCGTATCAACCGTTCGCTCTTCCCCAAAATAATCAAATCCCCAGACGATATCTAACAACTTTTTCCTCGTTAAAATCATGCCTTTATGATTTAAAAAGCACTTTATTAATTGTAATTCTGTCTTTGTAATGTCTAATTCTTTCTCATTTTTATATACTTTATTTTTGGTGAAATCTATTTTTAAATCTTGAACTTGAATAACATCTTCATGCTGTACAAGCTTTTTCGCTCGCGTAATTAGCACTCCTGGGTGAAATGGTTTTTTCACATACTCATCTGCCCCGCTTTGAAGAGCTGCTAATTCATCTTCACTTTCACTTTTCGCAGTAAGCATTAATACTTTTACACTCGAATTCTTTTTCATTTCCTGACAGACAGTAATACCACTACTTTTCGGCATCATCCAGTCTAAAATAGCTAAGTCAATTTTCTCATCATAAAATATTTGAAGTGCTTCCTCTCCATCTTTTGCTAATAAAACTTCGAAGCCTTCTTTTTCAAAATATGCTTTTAAAATTTTCAGCAT
>NZ_JBFTMA010000842.1:0-1662 GCF_056396725.1 Bacillus sp. 05T31 | reverse complement strand
CCAAAAGGCAAAAAACATTCAATTAGATAATTATCGTGATTATATGTTTAAAAAACATGAACGTTTTGATTATACGGCTGATGATTGCTATGAACTTGCAGAATCCATTCGTAAATACGTTGTGCCACTTATTGATAATATATTTAATGAGAAAAAAGCTGAACTTCAAGTAGATACACTTCGTCCGTGGGATCTAAAAGCAGCCGCACCAAATCAAAAAGTATTAAAACCCATTGAAGACGAGAGTGATTTAATCGAAAAAAGTTCTCATATTTTACAAAAACTAGACCCAGAATTTTCTGCATTATTGAGCCGTATGCATAAAAATGATTGCTTAGATTTAGAAAGTCGTAAAGGAAAAGCACCTGGAGGATTTTGCGAACACTTACCTGCTTCTCAATTATCTTTTATTTTTATGAATCTCAATCATACACATTATGACGTTACTACTTTCCTCCATGAAATGGGCCATAGTATTCATAATGAATGTATGAAGCAGCTACAGCTACAAAAATATTTAGAAATCCCTTCAGAATCAGCTGAGCTAGCCAGCATGACAATGGAATTGTTTTCGATGGAGTATTGGGATACATTTTATGAGAATACAGAAGAATTTATAAAAGCAAAATTAGATTTCTTTAAAGATATTGTTAAGTATTTACCACAAATGCTTATCGTTGATCAATTCCAACATTGGATGTATGAAAATCCAAATCATACTGCTAAAGAAAGAAATGAAAAATATTTAGAATTACATAACACTTACCAATCGAATGTGGTAAATATTGAAGGTTATAAAAACTGGATAGCAACTGGCTGGTTACCTGTACTACACATATTCGAAATACCATTCTATTATATCGAATATGCAATCGCGCAACTTGGTGCATTGCAAATGTATAAACAATATAAAGAGAATCCTAAACAAGCACTACAAAATTACAAAAAAGCATTATCTCTAGGTAGCTCTGAATCCTTACCAGAGGTATATGAAGCAGCTGGAATTCGTTTTGATTTTTCTAGTGAGACAATAAAAGAATTAATGGCATTTGTAGAAGAGGAATTGGAATTACTTAAACAAATATAAATAAAAAAATGCATCTGTCCTTATAGGTGCATTTTTTATTGTTTTTTTATTCAATACAAATTGAATCTTTATCTCGCTTTATTAATAAGCTCTATATATTGTAGGTCCCCATATCCTATTGYTGGAAAAAGATTAAAYAACCTTTTTARTAACTCTTGTGTTGGTAAATCTTTATTTTTGGAGMTATAMTTTACTACTACATTATTTTCTTTTAGCATCTCTAAATATAAATCTATCGCCTGATACATTACAGGTAGTATCTCATGAGATGGTTTTTTATGATTTACTAGAACTTCATTGTAAACAGAAAAATAGTTCCCTAATTCAAGTTCAATTTGACTTACTTTAAATTCATCCTCTCTGAAGCTATTTAAGTATACTTTTCCCTTATAATCAGACTGTTCAAGGTAAGAAAGTACGGTAAGTAGATTCATTTGGCAAAACATATCCTCACCAAACCATAAAACGATACATTTATACTCTTTCTTAAAAAGATTCTCTAAAGGATGAACAACCTTTTTCATATAATTTTCTACAGTACCTTGATGTCCTTCTGCCCTTGTTTTAATAAACTC
>NZ_JBFTMA010000841.1:0-1663 GCF_056396725.1 Bacillus sp. 05T31 | reverse complement strand
GGAAACAGTGTTGATGTAACGACAGAAATGCTAGATTTAATGAAAACAAACCAATTATACGGTGTTTCAATTAATGCAATTAATACGCAATACGCTATTAACCAAGCAGCACGTGGACGTTAATAGTAAAAGGAGAGACAAAGATGTTTCAGGCAATTAATGCAAGTGGCTCAGGGCTAACTACAGCGAGGAAATGGATGGAAGTTACTTCTAACAATATCGTAAATGCAAATACGACGGGAGCACCAGGTGCAGAGCCGTATCACCGCCGAAGTGTGGTGTTGGAATCAAATAATAGTTTTGCAAGTATGCTAGATGGAGCTCCTACTAACGGAGTGAAAATAAAAAGTATTGAAACGGATCGAAATGAAAATTTAGTGTATGATCCGACGCATCCGCATGCAAATGAAGAAGGATATGTACGTTATCCGAACATTGATGTGACAGCTGAGATGACGAATGTAATGGTTGCTCAAAAAATGTATGAAGCAAATACAAGCGTATTAAATGCGAACAAAAAAATGCTCGATAAAGATTTAGAAATCGGCCGAGGATAAGAGGGAAGAGGGGAAATATGAAAATTCAACCAATGTTAAATACACAGCCATTTGGAGCGATTCAGCCGATTGGCACACAGAAAACTTCAGAAACATCTGTAGTTGAAGGCAAAAAGTTTATTGATTTATTGGAAGATATGAATCAAACGCAAAATAATGCCCAAACAGCAGTATATGATTTACTGACAAAAGGGGTAGGAGAAACGCATGACGTTTTAATTCAGCAGAAGAAAGCTGAATCACAAATGAAAACAGCTGCTCTCGTACGCGATAATCTTATTGAAAATTATAAGTCACTAATTAATATGCAAATTTAGGAAAATGGACGGGTGTATTTAAATGGAAAAGATAAAAAATGTTTTCCAATCGTTGAAAACGTG
Organism: Bacillus sp. 05T31; assembly: GCF_056396725.1. Classification (NCBI taxonomy): domain Bacteria; kingdom Bacillati; phylum Bacillota; class Bacilli; order Caryophanales; family Bacillaceae; genus Bacillus; species Bacillus sp. 05T31. The sequence continues at coordinate 726 of NZ_JBFTMA010000841.1, read as the reverse complement.
GCATAAGTTAGTGATTGGTGCTGCGCTTTTAGCGATTGCAACAGGAGCACTTTTATACTTCACCTTGCCAGATAAATATGTTGTTGTATATCAAAATTTAAATGATACAGATAAGCAAGAGATTACAGCAGAATTATCGRAGCTAGGTGTTGATTACCAATTAGCAGCCGATGGTTCGATTCGAGTGCAAAAGAACGATGCTCCATGGGTTCGAAAAGAAATGAATGGAATGGGCTTGCCGTTTAATTCAAAAAGCGGTGAGGAAATTTTATTAGAAAGCTCGCTCGGTTCAAGTGAACAAGATAAGAAAATGAAGCAGATTGTCGGTACGAAAAAGCAATTGGAGCAAGATATTGTACGAAACTTCGCGACAGTTGAAACGGCAAATGTGCAAATTACATTACCTGAAAAAGAAACAATTTTTGATGAAGAAAAAGCAAAAGGAACAGCGGCGATTACTGTTGGTGTGAAGCGTGGACAATTATTAACAGCTGATCAAGTTGCTGGTATACAGCAAATGATTAGTGCGGCAGTTCCTGGCGTGAAAGCAGAAGAAGTAAGTGTTATTGATAGTAAAAAAGGTATCATCTCAAAAGGAGCAGATGAAGCGCATTCTAACAGTTCCTCTTCTTATGAAAAAGAAGTAGAGATGCAGCATCAAATTGAAGGTAAATTAAAGCAAGATATTGACGCAACGTTAATGACGATGTTTAAATCAAATGAATA
>NZ_JBFTMA010000840.1:0-1669 GCF_056396725.1 Bacillus sp. 05T31 | reverse complement strand
AACCTGCTTTCGCACATATAGTAGATCCTATATAAGAAGGGAACAGTATCGCATCCAGGTTATATTTTTCCAACGCAAAATCAATACCTTGTTTTTGCGAAAAATATATATCTTCTAATCTTGCGTTTAAATATTCTGGATTTCTTAACGTATTAGGAAAATCTTTTCTTCTTTCTAACTTAGTTTGTCCATATTTCAAAGCTCTTTCTGCTATGTTTTTATTAAACTCCATTAACTCCGAAATAGAATGTACTGGAATAGTAGAAGGTAATTTAGAAAGATAGTTATCCAAGCTGTGCTTCAGCTCATAAAGTGGAACTCCCCAACTCCATTCCCTATGAAAAGACGGAATATCAATATCTTCTACTACTGTCGCTCCCTCACTACGTAATACTTGGATCGTTTCCTCAAACAATTTTTCATCGTACTCACCATTTTCGTAATAATCTTCTGGTGCATTGYTAAATACACCAATCTTCGCYCCCTTTAAWCCRTTWRCATCRAGATAARRTGTATAATCTTGATATGCCATKCCTTCACTTTTATGAGTGGCTACATCCWTCTCATCCACTCCCGTTAAGTTCCCTAATAGAATTGCAGCATCCGTTACTGTTCTAGCAAATGGCCCAGCTGTATCTTGTGAATAAGTGAAAGGAATAATTCCACTACGACTAATTAACCCAACAGTCGGCTTAATACCTACAACCGAGTTTTGAACAGCTGGGCTCAAAATAGAAGCATCTGTCTCTGTTCCAACGGATAATACAGTAAAGTTAGCGGCAACTGCTATAGCAGACCCTGTACTTGAGCCACCAACGAACATATCATCCTCTCCTGTACCATAAGGATTAATTGTTTGACCACCTCTAGCGCTATATCCAGCCCACATTTCAAAAGACATTSCATTTGCTARYTCTGTCATATTTGYTTTWCCTATTATMAYYGMTCCTGCTTCTCGMAGTTTTKTWACGAGAAATGCATCTTCACTACTTATATTTTGTTCTAGGGCAATCGTACCAGCACTTGTATGCATCGAGTCATTCGTTTCAATATTATCCTTAAGTAAAACAGGTATACCATGTAATGGACCTCTTACACCTTTTGTCTTTCTTTCATAAKMWAACGCTTCTGCAATAAAGATAGCATCCGGATTTATTTCTAAAATAGAATTGATTTTCGGWCCATCTTGGTCATACTTTGCGATTCTATGAAGATAATACATGACTAGTTCTTTTGAAGTTAACTTCCCAGCTTCCATTTCCTTTTGAATATCATGAATTGTTAATTCTTTTTGCAATAATGTATTAAACTGAATTTCCATTTACATTCTCCTTTTATAAGCCCTTATATATATGACGTGTATCTATTACTTTTTCATTTTCTCCGCTCCTCGCATAAACAGCTACAATCCCTTTAAAGAAATTCAACTCACCAGTTTAAAAACCTTTAATTTCCAGAGAAATAAAAAGAGTCTGAAACGAATTCAATATTGGTCTTACCCCTGTCAAGTAGACAGTATKAAAAAGACTAAGCAGCCATCGAGATTCGATATTCTATCGGAGCTCGATGGTTGAGTCGTTTTTGGAACCGTTTATAGTTATAAAAGTAAATATATTCTTCAATTGCTTGTATTAAATCTTCTTCTGTTTTAAAATGATTCAAATACAAC
>NZ_JBFTMA010000839.1:0-1672 GCF_056396725.1 Bacillus sp. 05T31 | reverse complement strand
GCACGAGTAGGCCGAAGCAGTAGTTTAATATAATAGAAAAGAGCATTAAGAGGACGAATCGAGGTTCTCCCCATGCATAGAAAATTAAACTAAATGCAAGTAATACGAAATTACGTAGCTCGGCACGCACTATAAAATAGAAAAATAATACGAGAGGTAAAAAGATAAATAAGAAAACAGAACTACTAAATACCAAAGGACTCTCCTCACTTTTTTCAAAATACATTTCGTGCAAAAAACCGACATTTCTATTATATATTCTTTTAAATAAAAGTGCCTTTAATATTTTATCATGTTAATAATTCGATTGAAATGATTATCCTATATAATAGAAGAAAAGGGGAGCGGAATCCTTTTGACACTCACTATTTGGATAAGATAAGATGAATAAGGTGTGATTTGTTTAGAAGGGAAGAGATGGTGTGTTATTTAACTCATTTGAGTTTATTTTTTTATTTTTACCGATAGCATTTCTTTTATATTTTCTATTAAATAAATTTGGACATGCTACATTAGCGAAAGCTTGGCTCGTTGCGGCCTCTTTATTTTTCTATAGTTATTGGAATGTGAAATATTTACCGCTTATGTTAGTGTCGCTCATTGTGAACTACTTTATCGGAATGAGGCTCGTAAAACATAAGAGTAAACTTCTTTTAACGGTAGGGTTAATATTTAATATAGGAATGCTTAGTTATTTCAAGTATTATGATTTTTTCTTACAAAATGTTAATGCATTAATTGGAACTCATTTTACATTATTATCATTAACGTTACCGCTCGCGATTAGTTTCTATACGTTTCAAAAGATCGCATTTTTAGTAGATACGTATCGCGGGGAAACGAAGGCATGTCATTTTCTTGATTACGCATTGTTTGTAACGTTTTTCCCGCAGCTTATTGCAGGGCCGATTGTACATCATGCRCAAATTATGCCGCAGTTTGCGGATAGTAGCAAAMWGCGCTGGCAATCGAAGTATATYGTTCTTGGTATATTTGTATTTGCAGTTGGTATTTTCAAAAAGGTAGGTATTGCAGATGTATTATCACCCCTTGTACATGAAGGGTTTGATGTGCAGCAATCATTAACATTTGTTGAAGCGTGGCTTTCGTCGTTAGCGTTTACGTTCCAATTGTATTTTGATTTTAGTGGATATAGTGATATGGCAATTGGAATCGCTTTAATGTTTAATATTAAATTACCTCAAAATTTTAATTCACCGTATAAAGCAGTGAATATACAAGATTTTTGGCATCGTTGGCATATGACGCTTAGCCAGTTTTTAACGAAGTACGTATACATTTCTCTAGGAGGAAATCGAAAAGGAATTACGCGTACATACGTAAATATTATGATTGTATTTTTAATAAGTGGACTTTGGCACGGAGCTGGTTGGACATTTGTTTTTTGGGGATTCTTGCACGGYTTGGCTTCTGTTATTCATCGCTTATGGAGTAAAGCAGGAGGGCGCATGCCAGCCTTTGCTGGTTGGTTCGTTACGTTTTTCTTCATTAATATAACGTGGGTATTCTTTAGGGCAACATCGATGCATGATGCGGTGAAAGTGTTAAAAGGAATGTTCGGACTAAATGGTATCGAATTAGCAAATAGCGTATTCCCAGCATTTATAATAGAGAAGCTGCAATTTTTAAAAGAGTACGGTGTTTCATTTAC
>NZ_JBFTMA010000838.1:0-1672 GCF_056396725.1 Bacillus sp. 05T31 | reverse complement strand
AACATATATTTCCCATTTTACATAGCAGGAATTTCCGCCTTAATTGTCTAATAATATATAGGTTTGCAGAAATAATCGAAACAGCTTTGGAGGTTTTTTCATGGTAAAATATATATCCATTTTAGGTTCAACAGGATCCATTGGCACATCTGCATTAGATGTCGTTTCCGCTCATCCTGAACATTTTAAAATCGTCGGTTTAACCGCGAATTATAATATCGATCTTCTCGAAAAACAAATCGAATCGTTTCAGCCTCGTATTGTAAGCGTAGCGACAAAAGAATTAGCGGATACATTACGTTCTCGTATTTCAACAAATACGAAAATTACATATGGAACTGATGGTTTAMTTGAAGTATCTACCCATCCTGATACAAATCTTGTATTAAGTTCAGTTGTCGGTGTTTCAGGTTTACTCCCAACAATTGAAGCAYTAAAGGCGAAGAAAGATATCGCTATCGCTAACAAAGAAACTTTAGTTGCAGCTGGACATATTGTCACCGAACTAGCGAAACAAAACGGATGCCGCCTAATTCCAGTTGATAGTGAACATTCAGCCATTTTCCAATGTTTAAATGGGGAAAATAATAAGGAAATCGAAAAATTAATTGTTACAGCTTCTGGCGGCGCTTTTCGTGATAAAACACGTGAAGAAATGAAAACATTACAAGCGAAGGATGCTTTAAAACACCCAAACTGGTTAATGGGCGCAAAACTAACGATAGATTCTGCCACGTTAATGAATAAAGGGTTTGAAGTGATGGAAGCTAAGTGGCTATTCGATATTCCTTATGAAAAAATTGATGTTATGATTCATAAAGAAAGTATCATTCACTCTTTAGTGGAATTTATTGATGGATCAGTCATGGCACAGCTCGGTGCTCCTGATATGAGAATGCCGATTCAATATGCGTTTCACTACCCTACTCGACTACCTTCATCCTATGAAAAATTAAATTTATTAGAAATTGGTAGTTTGCATTTTGAAAAACCAAATTTAGAAAAGTTCCCCTGTCTACAATATGCATTTGARTGTGGAAAAATTGGCGGTACAACTCCAGCCGTATTAAATGCAGCGAACGAAATTGCAAATGCACTATTTCTTAAAAATGAAATTGCATTTTTCGATATCGAAAAAACAATTTACAATACAGTTGAAGCTCATCATAACGTAAAAGATCCTTCACTCGATGATATMTTAGAAGCTGATCAATGGGCACGCCAATACGCAAATCAATTGTTAATGAAAAAGAGCTAAAACAGKTTTMTCTGTTTTAGCTYTTTTTTCACGTATTCAACTTMACAAATCTATAMCCRTGCGTAACTAAAACTTTTAATATCGCATACCCTGGAATTGCTAAAATAATCCCCATAATTCCAAATAAATTTCCCGCAGTTAAAATGATAAATATAATAGTAATCGGGTGAATATCTAACTTTTTCCCCATGACTTGCGGAGAAATAAATTTACCTTCTGCTAATTGTACAATCATCATAACGATAATTACTTTTAACACCATTGATGGCGAGTCGATAAATGCGATAATTAAAGCTGGTGTAATTGCAATGATTGGTCCTACGTACGGAACGATATTTACAATCATCGCTAAAATAGCAAGTAGTACCGCATATTTAATACCAATAATAAGATAACCGATTAATAGCATAATAC
>NZ_JBFTMA010000837.1:0-1685 GCF_056396725.1 Bacillus sp. 05T31 | reverse complement strand
ACTCTATTCAATCCGAAAGCCTTCTTCTTAGAAGGCTTTTTTTATTTTCACTTAGTCGTTCACTTTAAAAAGGGGGAATTTTCACATGTCAACAATCGAAACAAAACTAGCACAAATCGGGAACCGTAGCGAAGCTACAACAGGAACTGTTAATCCACCTGTTTATTTCTCAACTGCTTATCGTCACGAAGGAATTGGTAAATCTACCGGCTTTGACTATTCAAGAACTGGAAATCCGACTCGCGGCCTTTTAGAACAGGCAATTGCAGACTTAGAAAGCGGTGAGCAAGGGTATGCCTGTAGTTCAGGAATGGCGGCTGTTCTCCTTGTCCTTTCACTATTCCGTTCCGGAGATGAGCTTATCGTATCTGAAGACTTATACGGGGGAACATATCGTCTATTTTCCGAACATGAAGACAAGTGGAATATTCGATGTAGATACGTAGATACACAATCTATTAAACAAATTGAGCAAGCAATCACATCTCAAACGAAGGCTATTTTCATAGAAACACCGACTAATCCATTAATGCAAGTAACTGATATCGTAAGTGTAGCAAGTGTAGCGAAAAGGCACGGACTACTTCTTATTGTAGATAACACGTTCTATACACCTTATATACAGCAACCATTAATAGAAGGTGCAAACATCGTCCTTCATAGCGCAACTAAATATTTAGGCGGTCATAACGATGTACTAAGCGGACTTGTCGTTGCGAAAGGGAAATCTCTTTGCGAGGAGCTTGCTCATTATCATAATGCCTCTGGTGCTGTCTTAAGCCCGTTTGATTCATGGCTATTAATTCGAGGCATGAAGACTTTAGCACTTCGCATGAAACAGCATGAAGAAAACGCTCATGCAATTGTTGCTTATTTAAATGATGAAGATGGTGTGACAGATGTATTTTATCCAGGAAGAGGTGGTATGATTTCATTTCGCCTTCAAGATGAAACTTGGATTAATCCTTTCTTACAATCTTTATCCTTAATTACATTTGCTGAAAGTCTTGGYGGTGTCGAAAGTTTAATGACTTATCCAGCAACGCAAACTCATGCCGATATTCCAGAAGATGTTCGAACAGCACGTGGTGTGTGTAATCGTCTTCTCCGTTTTTCAGTCGGCATCGAAAATAGCAACGACTTAATTCRAGACTTAAAGCAAGCAATTAAACTTGTAAAAGAAGGTGTAAGAATATGAGTTATTCCATAGATACGCTTTTACTGCATAATCAATACAAGCATGACACACACACAGGAGCTGTTAACGTTCCCATCTATAACACATCAACATTCCATCAGTTTGATGTAGATGCTTTCGGAAAGTATGACTATAGTAGATCTGGAAATCCAACACGTGAAGCTCTTGAAGATATCATTGCTTTATTAGAAGGCGGGACAAAAGGATTTGCCTTTGCATCAGGCATTGCAGCCATTTCTACTGCATTTCTCCTTCTTTCACAAGGTGACCATGTTCTTATTTCAGAAGATGTATATGGAGGTACTTATCGAATTGTTACTGAAGTTCTCTCCCGTTATGGTGTTTCACATACATTTGTTGATATGACCAATGTGGAAGAAGTAAAAGAAAACATTAAACCAAATACGAAGCTCTTTTATGTAGAAACACCTTCTAACCCACTTTTAAAAGTGACAGATATTCGTGCTGTTTCTAATCTTGCAAAATC
>NZ_JBFTMA010000836.1:0-2962 GCF_056396725.1 Bacillus sp. 05T31 | reverse complement strand
AGTTGGAGCACGTCATATTGTAACGGGTGTATGTGAAACTGATTTCAGTGGTTATCCAGATTGTCGTGACGTGTTTGTGAAATCATTAAACGTTACATTAAATTTATCTATGGATTATCCGTTTGTTATTCATACACCACTTATGTGGATTGATAAAGCAGAGACATGGAAATTATCTGATGAACTTGGAGCATTTGAGTTTGTTAGAGAAAAAACATTAACATGTTATAACGGAATCATTGGTGATGGTTGCGGTGAATGTCCAGCATGTCAACTTCGTAAAGCGGGATTAGATACGTATCTACAAGAACGCGAAGGAGCGAGCAACTAATGGATAACTTTTTTGGATTTCGCATCGTAGAAAATTTGCAAAAAATGGACAAGGATATTCAGCGTGAACAACTCAAATATCATAATAAAAGAGTAATGGTCAGCAAGGAATTTACATTTGACGCAGCGCACCATTTACACTGCTATGAAGGGAAATGTAAAAATTTACATGGACACACATAYAAAGTYGTATTTGGWATTAGYGGATATGTAARTGAMATWGGMCTTGCAATTGACTTTGGAGATATAAAAGARATTTGGAAAAAYGAAATAGARATTTATTTRGATCATCGYTATTTAAACGAAACATTGCCAGAAATGAATACGACTGCTGAAAATATGGTCGTTTGGATTTATGAAAAGATGGCAGAAGCATTAACGAAAGATAATCGTGCGAACGAATATAAGGGAGCTCGTGTTGAATTTGTTCGTCTTTTTGAGACGCCGACTAGTTATGCGGAAGTAAGACGGGAGTGGATGCTTGATGAGTAAAATCCCCGTCTTAGAAATATTTGGTCCAACCATTCAAGGAGAAGGGATGGTTGTAGGACAAAAGACAATGTTTATCCGTACAGCGGGCTGTGATTATAGCTGTGCTTGGTGTGATTCTGCTTTTACATGGGATGGATCGGCCAAAGATCAAATTAAACAAATGACACCGGAAGACATTTGGAATGAGCTTGTAGAAATTGGTGGAGAAAATTTTTCTCATGTTACGATTTCGGGTGGAAATCCTGTTTTGCTGAAAAATATGCAATTTCTTCTTTCTATATTAAAGGAGAATGGAATGCGAACAGCGGTAGAAACGCAAGGGAGTAAATGGCAAGATTGGTTGCTTCAAATTGATGAGGTAACGATTTCTCCAAAACCACCAAGTTCAACTATGAAAACAGATTTTCAGATGTTAGATTCTGTTATTCATAAACTAGCAGGGAAAGATTTTAGTTTAAAAGTAGTAGTATTCGATGATCAAGATTTTGAATATGCAGTTAAGATGCACGAGCGTTATCCGAATGTACCATTTTTCTTACAAGTAGGGAATGATGATACGAAAACAGTGGATGATGCGGTGCTTATAAAAAAACTATTAGAAAAATATGAGTGGCTTATTGAAAAAGCTGTGAATTGTAAAGAAATGAATGATGCGAAAGTACTGCCTCARCTTCATGCGTTAGTATGGGGAAATAAACGAGGGGTATAATGAGAAGGGATGTTTAATTTACAAGTTTATGTCCGAAAACAGGACAACCAGATTTTGCAACAATTTATATTAGCTACATTCCAGAACAAAGAATGGTAGAGAGTAAATCYTTAAAGCTATATTTATTTAGCTTCCGAAATCATGGTGACTTCCACGAAGATTGCATGAACGTTATTATGAATGATTTAATTAAWTTAATGGATCCACGCTATATTGAGGTATGGGGGAAATTTACACCACGTGGTGGTATTTCAATCGATCCTTACTGTAACTACGGCCGCCCAGGAACTAAGTATGAGAAAATGGCGGACTACCGCATGATGAATCACGATTTATATCCAGAAAAGATCGATAATCGTTAATATAGAAAGAAAGGATCTGTATGATATACAGATCCTTTCTTTCTATTATATTATGCATGTTGATTAATGACAGTATAGTTTTTATGGCTTACAACTGTAAGAGGTTCCATATCTAGTTCTCTAAAATTCTCCATAATTGTTATATCAACAATAACGGAGTTTTGATTTACCTTTTGAACACGGCCTTGCATTCCACCTTTAAATTCAATGATATCTCCAGTTTCTGCGATCTGCATAAGCAACTCTCCTTGTTCCAGTTTTCCCAAAAAAAGAATAATTTGGGCTTTTTTATTTCTTCTTATTTTGAACTATATTTACTACTTTGTAAATGTTTCCAAAGTAAAAATTCGAAAAATATTCACTTTTTGTAAGGAAATATGTAAAAAATATTGTTTAGGGGAGGAATGATGAAAATGCATACATCTTTATACGGGAGTATAATAAAAGATACAATACCCTACTAAAGTAGGAGAAATTAGGGGCGGTAAAATGATGTTTGAAGTTGTGGGGAGCTTTATAGCGATTTTATTATTTTTATTTTCTTATATACAGTTGAAGAAAGTGCGTCATCATGAAACAACTACATATTTTGATGGACTGGATGGTATGCACACTTCGATAACACATGATAGTGGTGGGGATATATAACTTTCTTTTTATGCATGGTATGATGGCAATAAAAAATAGTACGTAATATAGTTGGTAAGTGATGAATGGGGAGTGGAAAGAATGCGAATTTCTTTTATTCGTCATGGTCGTTTGGACAGTACTATAGAGCCAATGACAATTATTTCATTTCGTGAATGGATGAAGCAATATGRTTTAGGGACTACAGTAAAAGAAACTCCTATACCAATTGAAACAATTGAGGCGATTGAATCAGCGAAACTGGTTRTAACGAGTGATSAAAGGCGCGCTGTACAGTCAGCGGCTGAGTTATTGGATTCCCTATCTTTTGTGCAAAATCCTCTTTTTAGGGAAGCTGAAGTTCCAACGAGTTTTTATGCTCCAAAATGGTTGAAATGTAAACCGAATGTATGGATGTTTATTGGACGTACACGATGGATAG
>NZ_JBFTMA010000835.1:0-1701 GCF_056396725.1 Bacillus sp. 05T31 | reverse complement strand
GTGATGATGGCAGAGAGGTCACACCCGTTCCCATACCGAACACGGAAGTTAAGCTCTCTAGCGCCGATGGTAGTTGGGACCTTGTCCCTGTGAGAGTAGGACGTCGCCAAGCAACTTTAAGACGAGTCAGAATGACTCGTCTTTTTTGTGTTTAATGAAATAAGCTTGTTATTAATGGCTCAAGAAATCCATTGGTAACAAGCTTATTTGTTTAAAGATAAATGTATTTATCTAATATGGCCTTCCGGTAAAATCGTTATTTATCATATCTTCACTTTGTTTTTTACATCGATAAGCTTAAAACGTTCGCAAACGAGCAGCATATCTTCAGAAAAACTAAGACCAAGTTCGCTTAGTTCCTTTGTAAAAAACTGAATATGGGTATCTCTCCAGTAACTATAGGTACGATCGCCTTCGCCTTCAGCGATAGCGAATTCTTCAGTCACTTCATTCATTGGCATTATAGTTACTTCTATTGTCTTAATAATAGCTACAGGTTCCTCCTGACTATTGAGTACAATACTATAATCGTTAGTTGTTGGTAGTGGTTCATTTTCTAATTCATAAAAAATATGGCCCGAGCATGTTGCGGTTTTCACACCATCAATGACTAATTGAGCGAGATAATCAGGAGAATCACCAAATTGCCAAGCTGTAACAGATTCTGGTTTTTCATTGTTTCCCCAATAAGTATCCCAATATGATTGTGCTAATGGATTCATTTGTATATTTACCTCACTTTAATTAATATTTTAGTCTCTTTATAATCCCTGGGGAATTTCCTTATTTGTTAAATTCTTTAATCTTGAGTTTTAAAGTCTATTTATTAACAAGAATATATATAAGGTATTGCCCTCTGTAGCCTGTTCACACCTTCTTTTATTTCTTCAGTTGTTAAATGTCCATACCCCATAATAATTCGACTATGATGTTTTCCTTTTTCAATGGCGTGGTCTTCCACAGGATATACTTTAACCCCAAGTTGTTGGATTTTCTCAAGTAATTCTTTGGTGAATTGAACTTGATTGAATTCAACAATCAGGTGTAATCCTGTAGAATAACCGGAAATATTGATCTTATTTGAGAATACTAATTTTAATTGCTGGATAAGCAAGTCTCTTCGATTTTTATAGGTTTTTTTCATCTTCATAATATGCCGTTCCAAATAATCTTCGGCAATAAATTTAGCAAGGACAAGCTGATTTAAAGAAGATGTATGTAGATCTGAAAACCATTTTACCCTGCGACATTTTTCAATAAGGTGTGAGGGAAGAACTAAGTATCCCATCCTAAGGGCCGGTGATAAAATTTTACTAAATGAACCTATATATATAACACGCTCGGGATCCAATCCCTGTAATGAACTTACAGGTGAGCCTTCATATCGAAACTCACTGTCATAATCATCTTCAATGAGATAACAATTTGTTTTTCTTGAGTAGTTAATCAATTGAACCCGTCGTTGAATCGGTAACGCTCCTCCTAAAGGAAACTGATGAGAAGGAGTAGTGAAGATGAATTTTGGGTTTTTATTTGCAGGCAGCAAAGATGTATCCATCCCATTATCATCAACTGGTATAGGATAAAGGAAGGCTCCTGAATTTTTAAAAATTGTTTGAATGTCATTGGTGATGGGATCTTCTATTAGTACTTCGTCGCCTGTTGACAAAAGTAACTTAGAAACAAGTGTTAAAGCTTGCG
>NZ_JBFTMA010000834.1:0-1701 GCF_056396725.1 Bacillus sp. 05T31 | reverse complement strand
CTTCTGTATCATGCTCATTCATTTGACAGCCATATGTACGAATGTAAAACTTTCTTCCTGCGCCAAAATCGCGAAACTCTTCAGGTAGGCCAAAATCTCTTTCAATTTTAACTTCTTCTTTCCCACGCTTTTTCGCCAATTTCAAGGAAGGTGGTTGGTATACACTTTCAAAGTATTTACTATAATCTTTCTCTTCTTTTTTCGTAGAGGAATTTGCTTGTCGACTTGCTAATCGTTGTTGCTCGTTCATCGGTAATCTCCTTTCACCCTTAACTATACACACACTCTGTAGTCCATTTTAATGCGCTTAGACCCATCTCAATGATGTTAGATAGCATGAGAGATAACTTGCCCTTTGAAACTTGAGTAATCGATCTAATCATCCGTAAGAATGAAGTCTTCCCCACACAAATAGACATTCCCTTTTTATTATTTCATCTTGTCCTACCCAAAAGTATATTGCTTTATCCCTATACACATTATCATAGTATAGAGCCTTTAGCCAACTTTAACGAAGAAGGCTTCTTATCCTATATTTCATTTCACAGTTATTGAACATGCTATTTTTATACAACGATTTATATATTATTTTATCATTCTGAATTTTCTAAGTAAACAAATCTATTAATTATTTTTATTCACTCAAAAAGAAGGTTACCAAGCGGCAACCTTCTCTCCGATCATTACATAAATTCAGCAACAAGCTCATCAAACATTTTCTGATCCATATTCAAATCAGCTTGCACTAAAGGTTTTTCACTATAGTCTTTTACAAGCTCTTGGTAAGAAGGCTGCTTTGTGTTTTGATAAATTAAACCTGTTACTAACCCGTTCTTTTCCATTAATGTTTGCATAGCCATCATGCGGTTAGATGGATCATATCCTTCTACTGTACTTAGTTTCGTTAAATTCTCTTTAAACCAATCATAAGTATTTACTTTATTGTAAGTAACACATGGACTAAATACATTAATTAATGAAAAGCCTTTATGGTTAATACCAGCTTCAATAATTTGCGTTAATTCTTTTAAATCACTTGAAAAGCTTTGCGCCACAAATGTCGCACCAGCTGTTAAAGCCATTTCCATAACATTTAGTGATGGTTCAATTGAACCTTGTGGTGTACTTTTCGTTTTAAATCCAGCTTCACTACGTGGTGAAGTTTGACCTTTTGTTAATCCGTAAATTTGGTTATCCATTACGATGTACGTAATATCAATGTTACGACGAATAGAATGGATTGTATGTCCCATACCAATCGCAAAACCATCACCGTCACCACCGGATGCAATAACTGTTAAATCACGATTTGCCATTTTCACACCTTGTGCAATTGGAAGAGCACGTCCGTGAATACTATGCAAACCATATGAATTAATATACCCTGAAATACGACCGGAACAGCCGATACCAGAAATAACAGCTAGCTCATCTGGATTTAAACCAACGTTAGCTGCCGCACGCTGAATCGCAGCCTGCACCGAGAAGTCTCCGCAACCTGGGCACCAGTTTGGTTTTACACTGTTACGAAAGTCCTTAAATGTTGCCATTTAATACAACCCCTTTTTTACATTCGTTGTAAATCTCTTTCGGCAAGAATGGATTTCCATCGTATTTTAAAAGACTAGAAATTTTCTCACCATTGCCAAGATTCATTTTCATAATGTTAGCAAGCTGACCAGTTGCATTGTTTTCTACTAC
>NZ_JBFTMA010000833.1:0-1708 GCF_056396725.1 Bacillus sp. 05T31 | reverse complement strand
ATTTCGAACTATTACTATCCATAAGTTTTTCTAAACGATTTATATTTTCTGTTAATGCACCTTTCACAAGAGAGAAATCTGTATTTGATTCTTCTTTTTTAGTTTTAAAAAACGAAGATTTTTGAGCATTTACTTCTGCCATCTCTTCTCCCCCTTTTCAAAAAGATACAACCTTTTATTTATATTATATAGCAAATGCAGACAGAGTGTACACGTATCATTTTCTTTTTAATTCTTCTTCTAACTCTTCTACTTGCTGCAAAGTATCTCCTTTTATTAAAGAGAAATCTGTTGTATCTTCATTATCTTCTTTAAAAAAATCATTGTCATAATCTTTTATCACTACAATCACCTCTACGTGCTAGTGTAGGAATGATTGTCCAATTTTATACAAGCTTGTCTGAATTTGTTCTCCCTTTATGTATAGGTGAAAAGGACAGAAAAAGATTCTGTCCTTATTTACTAAAATAACTATGATGAATTGTTAAATTATATACATTTTCAAAATCTCGATCTTGAAGGTTATTTTTCTTCCCATCAATAACAATGAAAACATCACTAACTATTTTTGCTGGTATAATTCCGACATTTTCTACTTGCACCGCTTTCTGCTCATTCAATTGCTCGATGTGTTCTAATGGAACAATAATACTAAATTGAGAGCGGATACCACGAAAGTTTGTATTTAATTCCTTCACCGCTTCAAATACAACAATTTTCGCACCAATCTTTTCCCCATATGAATCTAAAAATGTGTTTAAGCTTTTTGTATATTCCTCTTCCGTATGCCATTCCATTGTCCCAAAGGCTGTTGGATTCACATTTTGAATAATTGTCGTATATATTTCTCCTCTTGCTTTTGAAGCAATTAATGACCTTTTAATTGATTGGACCGTCTTTCCAATATCGCTGAATTTTGCGCCCCATATTTCTGAAATATTCGGTGTCAAAATGAATGCAATATCAACGAAAATTACCATCGCAGTAAACATTAAAAGATTTTTCCAGAGGGTTAAATCTATTCCTTTTATCGTGAAATAAACTGTGACTGATGTTATGAACAAACCGTACCACGTTTTTCGAATTCGTTGTTTCTTCTCCTCGTACAACTCTTCATTTCTCCAATAAAAGAAAACAAGARCAATAAAGACGATTGCTAAAATAAATAAGCCAATTCGAATGTTAGAGATCGTCAATCACATCACCCTCCATTCCAAAACTACTCACGATACCATTACATGCACAAACAGCTCTATTTATGACAAAAGACGGGGACAACCTTCTAAAGTTAGCAACATCGCATATACATTAGAAGCAGGCCACGTCTTTTATCCCGCATTAACGGGCAGTAAGCCCCCCCACCTCAAAATTCAGCGAAAGCAAAGACGTTAGGTGAGGGATCAACTGCCCATAAAAGCCCGATTGGTGAAGGCTAATAATCAGTGCGGGATGAACACCTTCCACTGATTAAAGTTTCACTTTATCATGAATCTACATTGTATATGTAGACAAGCATGCGTTTCAAATTTTCATGTTAAAAAGAAATATGTTTCGGAATTTCCCCTTCAGGTACTTCTCCATCCATACTTAAGTAATAATGACGAATCGGACGTAATTTTTCATCTAACTCATAAACAAGCGGAATGCTAGTTGGAATATTTAATGAAACCACACCATCACTTGAAAGGTTGTCTAAGTATTTCACTAG
>NZ_JBFTMA010000832.1:0-1709 GCF_056396725.1 Bacillus sp. 05T31 | reverse complement strand
GCACTTGTGGACGTTCTATGTTATGGAATTCCTTTGTAATATATGGTGTTTTGCGAGATACGAGTTTTGTTATCTCATTTCCATCTTTATCCTCCCTCGTCTCAAAAAGTGTACCTTTATTTCCTACTTTAAAAGGCTTAGGAATGATTTTATTTTCGTTTTCACCTTCGGCATGTGTTTCAAAATTATTTTCAGGTATATGCTGTCTTTCTGACTGGTCTGGTTTCCATTGAATAGCTGACTGCGTAAGGGTCTTTAATTCGTTATAAGGAAAATCAGTTTTATCTAAAAGAAAATACTCATATATAAGCTCCATTGCCTGCATTGTTTCCTCGTTAGGAACATTCCACGCTTTTAAATGTGTAGCAAACTTATATAGTGTGTCATTTCTGCTCCCAGAGCTTTCTATAGGTACTGGAAACATATAATCTTTAGATTTATCTGTATTTCTAACAGGACTTAAATAGTGTGGTAATTCGTCCAGCTGATCTATACTATTAGTTGCTATGTAGCGTCCTTCTGTGTTGTTTGTAGGAAAAACAATATATCCTGCTCCAGCTGTACGGGTATCAATAACCACACCTATTTGAGAGAAAAATTTCGTAATTTGTTTAATGTCTTGTGTCCTTTTCTCTTTAGCTGCAAATACAAACTGCCATCCGTTTGGTGTTTTAATCGAATGGTGATGCCTGTTTTCTCCTTCAAGCAAATCTTTCACAAGTTCTCCTTGAACCTGGTCATCCACATCTATGATAATCCGCTCCTGGGGAATAACTGCTCCAATCCATCCGCCTTGGTTTATCCATTTATTTATTTCTAAATCATCTAATCCCTGGCTATCTTTCCACTTACATACTGGCGTTTTCGCTTTTTGATACCCTTGATTTCCATTTGCATATCCAGTAAGCTTGATAATTTTTGCTCCAGGTAAAATTTCATCAATTCTTGTTATATAGTGCGGCATGGTAACTTTCAAAAATGAGCACCTCCTTTTCTCTTAATAATGTTTTTAAAAACAAATATCATACTTGCTTTAATATTCGATTAATTTCTTTTAAAACTTTAATCGCTTTTTGATCACCGTTTTCCGCTTTTTCTAAGATGATATGTAACTTATCTTTACGTATTTCAGCAGTTGTCATTAACTTATTCACCTCAATTATTTCCAAATCGACGTTGCTACAAAATATCAAGCAATTTGAATTAATAAGTATTATCCACCTAATCTTTTATGGATTTTGTTTCCTATGCACACGCCAGCCAAAGCGTTGTTGCTTACCATTCATCTACAATTTCTGTTATTACTTCAAGAGCTTGCTTATAGAACCACCACCGTTTTCTATTGCGACGTCGCTCTATTAATCTCATACGTGGATCAGATAAAATCTCATCTTCTAGGAATCTTTTACTCATTGATGTAATAACCGCCAACTTTTCAAGATCAACCATTAATAATGTTTCGTGAAGTTGTTGATCTATCTGCTGCAGTATATATTCCTTAATGGCTTTTTCATCAATATTTACTTGCACATTTGCAGGAATCACCACTATCACCCCTTTAATCTATGAATTAACTACACTTCTACTTTTTCATAGTCTTGCATAGCTCCATTAATCAACCATGTTTCAATTGTTGGACGATGAAAAAGTATTTTCCCTCTGACCCTCGCATAAGGGATTTCATTCATACGAGTCATGGAATACACAGT
>NZ_JBFTMA010000831.1:0-1712 GCF_056396725.1 Bacillus sp. 05T31 | reverse complement strand
CTTGATTGCACTATGTACAACTTTCAAGAAGATTTGTTTTAACCTGTTTGATCTTCTATCAATTCAATTCGCTTTCAACTTGCAATGAGATGAATTTATTTTCTCTATTTTAGGAGTTAATTACCAAATTCTTTCCTCTAGTATATCGTACAATTGCACCTTTTGTTTATATAAATTAAAATGATTTAACTGTAGACGTGAAAAAACTAGTAGCCCTTCTACTAAAAATAAATGAAGCAATCCATTTCCATAAAAAAAGATTGGCTGAGGCCAACCTTTTTTTATACTTATTCATTTCGAGTTGGTTTTGGTGTAACACCTAAATGCTCATTTAACTTAGTCGAAATATCTTTCACATTTTTTTCGTTTGGAATGTAATAATAAATACCACCAATACGTTTATCCGTTCCTTCTATTTGCATCTTTTCCATTTGCAAATCTGATCCTGCCATATTCTTCGTAATAGCAAGCATATCATCAAACGTTAAGTTTGTTTTCATATTTTTATCAACTGCATCAAGTAAAGAGCCCATTTTACTAATWGATTGAACAGACATTGCTTTTTTCGCAATTGCTTCAATTACAAGTTGTTGYCTTTGACCACGCATTGCGTCACTGTCAATTTTACGCGTTCTAGCAAGTGCAAGGGCTTGTTCACCATTTAAATGTTGGTAACCTTTTTCTAAATGGATCATACCTGCTTGGTCTTTACTATCTTGTTCTGTGAAAGTAACAGGTACATCAATATCAATACCACCAATTGAATCTACAATTTGTACAAATGACTCAAAGTTAAACTTCACATAATAATCAACTGGTACATTTAAAAATCTTTCCACTGTATCTCTTGTACTTTCAACACCACCAAATACGTGTGCGTGTGTAATTTTATCTAATTTCTTTCTAGATGGAATATAAACACGTGAATCACGAGGAATACTTACTAATTTAACGGATTTATCATCTTTATTAATTGTCGCTAATAAAAGTGCATCTGTTCGAACCGCTTCACCATATTGGCTTTTTCTCATTTCGCTTCCATCGACACCCATGATTAAAATCGAAATATTATCCTTTAAAGGTTCCACTTCTTTGTCCCTTTTTGATGACTTATCAATTTGTGCATATGCATCACTTACAACAGCTTTTGCTTTGTTATATATAAACGATCCATATCCTACTCCTCCAAAAACAAGTAGGAAAAATGGAATTAAAATGAACCATTTTATTGATTTTCTTTTAGAACGTTTTTTACTGCTTCTCGTATTTTGTTCTAATTCAGAGCTCATGTTCATTCTCCTCTCTTTCTCTTTTCCTAGTATAATGTATGTCTAGTAATCTTCATATTGAATTTCCTTTCAATCACCTTACATTTTTGTAAGGTTACATCATGAATCCAATATGTATTCCATTTCACATTATACTCTCGTGCTTATTTTTGGCAAGTCACTATTTATCAACTTCAAAAATTTAACACTTCAAAACGTTCAAATTTACAGATTTATCATTCTGTTATTTGCAGGTAGTAAGACTTTCACCTCATAATTTATCAGGAATAAAAGAGTCAAGTTTGGGCCGTGAAATTTTGATTGGTGATGACTAATAATCAGTGAGGGATAAACCCCCCACTGATTAAAATTTCACTTTATTATTTCTCATTTGGTGTGTATATCATTTGCTTCCCATTATTATAAATTAAAGCTGATTTTGCT